>CAYRAW010000148.1:0-7648 GCA_964422225.1 uncultured Roseburia sp. | reverse complement strand
GCCATTTATTCTTGCCATTCATGGAAAAACCGACTTTGGCTGCCAGACCAGCCGACAGACCTTCCCGTACAAAATTACCGGCAAGCCCCTTAATCGACAGATCTCCCTGTGCTATTCCATACATGGTACTGGATGCCACCCCACTGGCATACTGTCTGCCAAAAGTTGCCCACGGACTGGCACAGCCCTCCATTGTCATTAATGGTCCCATTAGAGAAAATACCATCATGGATGTGGCAAAAGAATTCAAATAGTCCATGGGGCTTTTATCCAGCTTGCCATCCGGTATCAGGTCAAATGCCATCTCTACTCCGGTATTGATACCTGCTCCCATCAATGCCTTACCTGCCAGTGCCGGGCCTGCAAACAAAATACTTCCGGCAATGATCAATCCATTTTCTATCATAGAATAAGCCGGCTCCGGTATCACATCCTTTAAAAAGTTCTCTGCCTGGGTCGACCAGTCACCACTCATTGCCAGTTCATGGCTTTGTGTGGCTTCTGACATGTCTGCGGCTGCAAATGTACACAATGCAGCTCCTACTACCACTGCTGCCGCACCACCAGTGCATACAATAAGTGCTGTTCCCAGCGCCGCCATCAGCAGCCCCTTGCCGAATTTCGCCCTTGCTTCACGGTTTCTGGCTATCAATGTATCCGCTATCTGCTGATTCTGCTGTGCTGCCTGCTGCGCTTCCTGCCTGAGCAGTTCGGTATCATCATAGACAGGTGTTACCGGCCTGGCAGCCCCCTGGGTATTATGGCTGATATGATTCGTTGCATATAACTGAGTCACTCCTCTGGCTGCAATAAAGTGGTCTTCGACCGGAGTCATCCCCTCCTTATTTCCTGTCATTTCAGATATAAACAATGTATCCTTTGCCGAAATGGTTATTCTTTCTCCATTTCCGATCACAATATCCTGCCCTGTGATCCAGAAATCAGTTCCCTTTATCTCTATTTTGCCATCACTACCCAGCTTCACCTGCACTGTCTGTCCATCATCAGGACTCATCGTTATAGCATCCGGTGTCAGATGAATTGCAGAGCCTGTATCATTGCTCAGACTCCGGTCTGACGGGTTGGCGGTGTATCCTGCCCTTTGTGCTCCCTGACTCGTATTCCGCAGGGAATGAACTGCTATCGCCTCCCATTCTTTACCTGTTGGAAAGTATAAATGTACCCTGGCATCTTCTACCGGCATACAATAGAAATCCTTAGTTTCAACGGCATATGTAAAGAAATAATCATCTCCCTGATTGTCAATCCCGTCATCCTGATCAATATCAAGAGCAAGTGCGACCATATTTCCTGCTCTCTCTCGGACTGTTCCCACAAGGCTCGCACCTGCCAGTCCGTTATTTTCCTGATAATCGACCCTGACCGATTCCGGAAGACGTACTACATAGTCATACTGTAGTTCTCCTTTATGCAGGTATCCTTCTACATAACTGACTGCCAGCTCCTGTCCATTGATGCGCAGCATCGTTCCCAAGGGATAATATTCCCCACAGGTAAATGCCTTCCAAGTATAATCCAGCATGTCCGGATATGTGTATTCAGAAGCTCCAGACATATCATCCCTGTTATAGAATTCTTTTTCACAGGTCAGTACATCTCTGTATGTTTCGATATCCTCTATCCTGATATCTGCTGCCACGCTCTTCTTCTGGCAGCCGACCTCCACTGTTGGTACGTTTCTTGTCTCTACACTGTTTAATACTGCCCCGAACAAAGATGCTATTCTGGTCAGAAATTCCCAGTCTGTCTCCTGATACTGAATCATGGGAAATTCTGTCTCTTTATCAAAATCCACATGGGACAATACGGATGCCTGGGGATAAGCTGACAGCACGAAATCTATGATTTCCTGATAGGTAATCCTTTTCTTAAAGAAAGTACGGCTTCTCTTTAGAATGTCCATCTGTGCAGTCGCGCCAAGTGCCGTCAGATGTAACAGATATAATCCTTTTTCCAGCCGAAAACTTACCTCCGATACATATCCCGTAAAAAGTACCCTGCCCTGCACCGTCCTGATTGTAAACGGGGTATGACTGTCAATGCTTCCAAGAAGCCTATCCTGCTCCTGTTCTGCTACAACAGCAGTCAGGTCTGCGCAGGGATGATCTCCATATCCACAGTTAAATGAAAGTTCCATGATCTGTTGTATTTCATAATCAAAATCTATTCGTAAGTCCTGATAATTCATGTATTCTCTGTCTCCTATGCATTAGTCTGACCATGTTGTTGTTCTGCTGCATTCTCCTGTCCATCATCAGCAATATGTATCATTCCTTTATCACACTTGATACACACAAGTGTACAGTTGGAGTTCAGCGCATTGACACCCTGTATCTGTAATTTATCCGTTCCGCCTGACCACGTATCACCTACTGCAAATTCCGGTCTGCATGGAACTAATACATTTTCGTAGACATCTTTACTGTAACCATGGTAAATGTCCTCTCCCGGTTCTTCCTCTTCATAGCCAAACACACTCGCTACCCTCTTACCCAGACTGGTTATACCTTTTCCCAATGCAGATATGCCATCCATTACACCGTCCAGCAGGTTCTTATCTTCTTCTACCTTTGCCATCACTTCTTCCACTGCCTTTAATCTGTCCGGATTGGTGAGGCTATTGCAGAAACCAAATCCTTTTACATTGGTCTGTGCCTCACTATCCTCTACAGTCATTACGGGTGCTCCATGCATATATGTTCCATGGCATTTATCCAGTGTCAGTCTCGCTGTACGGCTCCCACATTCACAGTATGCCTGTGAACCATGCAAAACATAACTATAAGATTGAGTCAGACTTTCTTCTTCTGACTCCAGATTACCATTCTGTTCTACCAACTCTCCCATTGTTCTCTCTTCCTCTCTATCTGCTCTCTACATGTACGAACTTTATACCATAGCAGTCTCTTCTTAACAGTGATTCCGCTATATCAAGAGATACCATCATATAAGCAGGTCCTATACCTTTTACCTTAAATAATGCGCAATCCTCTATCTTATGTTTATCCAGTACCAGCCTGCGGATGCTTTGATCCGGATAGAATTCTGTCTCAGAATGCAGACAGTCTATCCTGTCAACAAGAAGCACATTATATTCGTCCCTGCGCTTTTGTGATTCATTTACCATTGAAACTTTCCTGTAAATGGCTGTCTCATCATACATTTCCAATACCTCCCTGACTTTCTGAGATACCATATATAATGGTTCCTCCAATACATCAGGATATGAACTGTGATCTGTCGCTTCTGTATACAAAACTGTATGCTCCCTTACCTTATCTGCATAGGAGGTATTGTATTCGACTGCTCCCCCATCAGGAAATTTCTTCAAAACAAATGCATTTTGTATTCTGCGGTCTAATCCCATGATGTAATATTCCAATATTGTCTCCTCCTATTCCGATAACCAGCAGATGCTGTTCTTCTGTTCCTCTGAAAGCTGCAAAATATCTTTATATTTCTTATCTATTCTGGTATTCCTCATATCTGCACCTTCAAAATTAACCCGTCCTATCCTGGCGTTATGAAAATCACATTCTGCCAGAAATGCACCGAAGAAATCCACATTTTGCAATATTGCATTGTGGAAAGATACCGGAATCAGCGTTAAATTCAAAATATTTTCTTCTGAATATGGCAGAACATCCAGCCTGACACCTGCCATACTTACATTTTCCAGAATACTGCTGCCAAAATCAGCCCCACACATACAGTTTCCATCCATGACTGCATTCCTGATATGGCAGCCCTGCCAGTCTGTATACATACATTGACATGCTTTAACATCTGACTCCTCCACCAGACATCTGCGGAAATTGCTGAAATTGAAATTGCGAAAACATATATCAGCCTCCTGTATCCGCATATCCGAGAAATCATAAAGCATATAATCAGCACTTGTAAAATCCTGCTCTGTGGGCTGTCGTGAAAGTTTCTCGATTACTTCTCCGGCTTTTTTTTGGCTCCAGCCTTCCGAATAAACAACGAATGTCTGTCCTTTCCGTTCCCCCAGCAGAATGCGGAATTTATCCTCTTTCTCTACTTCTTTCCATCTGTCATCCTGCGCCAGCCCACGGAAAGCATATACTCCTAATATGTATAAATACATGGACAGTGTTCCAAAGTAATCCGTCATGATCAGGTCACAATCTGCCGGTGTCAGTATGTTCACATACTTTGCAGCAGCCTCGTATAATTCCTGCCTGCATTTATCATAAATCCCAATTACCACCTTCATGTCAAATATCTGTGAGATATCCGTTGATGTATAATCTCCGTTCTCATCATGCAGTTCTACCAGCCACTGATATGTTCCGTCCATGATGTGCGTCCGAAGATAGGAGAACTGTACTTCCCACAGTTGAAACTGTGGATATTCCTTCCCCTTATCTATTATGTTCCAGAATTCCTTTCTCAGTGTCCTGGCAAATTCATCTCTCATATTCACCAACTGTTGATAATATATTTTATGAAGCTTTTTTAAAATACTGCCTGCAGCTTCCTTTTTAAATTGATCCAGTGCCTGCTCTCTCGTCATATTAATTACAGTGCCTCTCTATCCGTACTTTCTAATTTTCTAATACATATTGTCCTGTCAGTGTGGTATTACCGGAAGAATCCAACTCTATTCCTCCCCCTTGCCCACTGAGCTTAATTGACTCTGTCGCATAAAGTGAAATATTATGGGCTGCCGATATGTTGACATCATTAGCTGCTGTCATGGAAACACTGGCTGCCCCTGATATGGTAATATTCCCTGCATTATCCATCATAATAACTGCCTGTCCGTCATCTGCACTGATCGTTATTCCTTCTGGTGTTAATTTAATTTCCTTATTATCAGGAGTTCTCAAATACCTTACATTCGGGTCTGACATCCTGTCAGTACTATCCCCTGGCTGAGGGGTATAACTGCTGACAGAACTGATTGCAAAACAGTTTTCTTCTTCCTCATCAGGAAAATACACCCTAAGCTGGTCACCCTCTTTTGGCATACAGTACCATCCGCTGCCATCCGGCGAGGCAGACATTGTGGAATAGGGAAATAAATACTGTGGCTGTTCTTCTTTGTCTATTTCAAGCTGTACTTTTACCTTATCCCTTTCTACGCCTGCCGTAATTCCATTAATGGATAGCCCTTGCAGCTTACCATTACGGATTCTGTGCTGTTTCAATCCATTTGCTGAACATAATAAATAAGTTGCTTTGATCACTGCATTCTTCATCTCATATCTGGCTTCCCGAATATACAGCTTCTTTCCACCGAAGCTGACTCTGGTGCCAAGCCCTAAAATCTGCCATGTTTCTACCTCATAGACCAGATAATCTGTTTCCAGTACATCCGGCAGGTAATTGGCATAATCCACCTCATAATTCCTGATATCCTTATGATATTCATATGCCTGCACCTTCAACTGGTCATATTCCCCCATATTCGCACCTACAGAAAATACCGGCTTCTCCATTGACATATCCCCAAAAAGTCCCTGATGTTTATGAGATGCCAACCTGCACAGATATTCCCACGCAGTCTCCTTATACCGGATACTGATTGTTCCTATTGGATTCTGAAATTCCTCTTTGTCTGCTCCATACGTCATGAGTGCTCCTATATTTCCTGCCACTTCATCCATGATCTGCTCATAGGTTTTATGAATATTCTGATATGAGCGTGATTCCTTCACGAAATCCAACAAACTTGTATTTGCCAGGGCAGTTACTTCAATTGTCTGATTACTTTCCTGTTTATATACTCTTACATTGGTAATAACACCGGCAAAGAATGTTTTCTTCTCCTGAGCTGCCCCTCCATATATGACCTTAACGGGACTTCCTACCACCGTATTAGTCAGTATATAGCTGCCATCATTCTCTACGAAGCCGGTAAAATGCAGTACTGCATGTTTATTTACCTGATTGGTAATGATAAATTTCTCCAGGTGTAATTCTGGAAAATTCTGTATTTTTAACATATCATATGTAATCGGTTGTGTATTTACTGTCATGTCGTCTCCCTCTTTGCAGTGCTACGCCTGCCCTGTGTGAATTTCAAAAGTATTTCTTATCTGTTCGATCATATGCTTCCAGTACTTTGCCTCTGCATGGTCATAATTAACCACCACCTGTGCCTGACCATATGGTCCCGCAACAAACCACATATTCTGATGAACATTGACAATTCCTGTTAATGTTATAAAATCCAAATACATTATTTTATATCCATCTACAAGCTGCGCCCCCTCTTCCAGCCACTTAAAAGACACTTTTTTCATATTATTTATCATGTTTTCCTTATACACACTCAATGGCTGAAAATCTGATGTATCGTTCGTTGCTACAATTGTGCAGGAAAAACCAAGCTCATTATTTGCACTTTTAAATAAATCTTCCTCATCATTTTGGATTTCTATATTTTCTGTCGGAAGCCAGATTGAGAAATGTTCCTTACACACTGTATATTTTGCGAAAGTAAATTGTCTGTCCAATACAGTACATTTTCCATTCAGTATTCCATCCCTCACCATCTCCGCATCTATCAGTGCCTCTGCTTCTTTTTCTTTTCTCTCATTCTCTGCTTCCTGCTTCTTCAAACGTTCCTGCTTAAATTTACGTGCAATCTGCTCATCTATATATGTCATCTGCTCTCTGTCTCCTTGTATTTAATCAACTATCAGCCGCCGTTGTCCGATTGCTGTTTTCTGCATATTTTCTCCCGTGTTTTTCTTATTATTTAATATCCTCTCCAGATAAACATAGACTTGGGAATTTGCCATTTGCTGTATGGGTATATGCAGCTTACAGGTCAGATATTGACGAATCCCTGCTGCACTGACTGCCTCTTGCCTTAAACATTCAAAGCAAAAGGCAATATCATAGGGATCTGATAATCCACCCTGCAACATTTCTTCTGCGAATGCTCTGGTAATTTGAGGCGAGATTGTAGCTTCTTTGGGCGCTGCATATGGAGCATGTATTATATTTACGACATTATACGGGACACCATAATCCTGAAAGCAGTTATATTCTGTACGCAATCTGGCTCCTGCCTGATAACAGAATCTGCATAATTCCATCTCATTGTTTCTCGTTATCTCACTCTCGTCCAAAATAACATCTGCTGTCCATTTCTTCATTCCATCTTTGATCTGAGCCTCCTGAAATCTTAATTTGAGAAACACCTGCTGTCCATTTGGTTCCAGTTCTGCTTCTACTTCATGATCCAGATGGAACAGCTTTCCCTGATAGATTACTACTCCGCTTTTTAACCGGATGCGGTTTTCCTGTGTTTCTATTATGATATCTCTCAGAATTCCATCACTATAACCTGTATATAGCTGTTCTAATGTTCTTATCGCCCCATTTAATCCTTCATTAAGTGATTGAGATTTTAATACGCTATGATTTCCAAATACGGCTTCATATGTCTGAAACATTGCTTCCTCCTGTGCTATACAAGTTCTACTTCATCCAGAATCATGGTTTCATCAATCCCCAGGATTCCAAAATGCCTGTCCCAATAAATATCAACCTTTGCCCCCATTGGCAGAAACATATCCTGTAAGAAGCTGATTTTCCTTTTATCAGAGTAATTCTCACATGCTCCGATATATATCAGAATCTGTTCCTG
>CAYRAW010000147.1:0-7695 GCA_964422225.1 uncultured Roseburia sp. | reverse complement strand
TTCATCATTTTCAACCGGCAGCTTCTCATACAGTACCACATGGTCAAAGTTAAGTCCCGTAACCTGTGGAATTCCCTTGGTTGTTACCTTGGCAGCCTCTACGATCATGCCATCATTATCAAAGTACATATATCTGCCCAGATACTCTACATATCCCGCCAGTGCCTTTTCATATACACTGATCTTGATCGTGTCATTTGATACAATAATGACATCCATCGTATCAATAAAAGGGATTCCCTTGATCTCTTTGTTCTTATATTTTAAAGATAAATATAATGAATTATCGCCAAGATATCCTTTTAGTACCATTGACTGTACTTCCTGAGCAGAATAATGCTTATTGCCTTCCACAATTACATGGCGCACCGCATAATGATATGAGAGGAACAGAGCAATGGCAAGAAATGTTGTGATGATTCCAAGTGCAGTGATCAGGTGAATTTTCAACTGCAAATGCGGAATATATTCTATATCATCATTCTGCTTCATACCTCTCCCCCTCTCTCCGGTTCTTATGGGCTGTATTCTGCGATTACCGCTCCCAGCGCAGTCAGGTCACCAATGATATCTTCATAACCTCTGCGTATATACATAGTATCTGTTACCGTTGTGATCCCATTTGCTGCAAGCCCTGCTGTCAGAAGTGCAGCACCGCCTCTTAGCTCCCGCGCAATGACATTTCTTCCCTCTAATGGATGTCCTCCCTCTATTATGGCACGATCATTTTCCTGCCGTATCACAGCACCCATCCTCAACAATTCTTCTATGATCTTAAATCTGCCTGAGAATATCCGCTCTCTAAGAACCAGTTCTCCTTCTGCTATACAGGCTGCGACCAGCAGCAGCGATTGCAGATCTGTCGGAAATCCCGGATAAACTTCTGTCTCCACATATGGCAGATTTACCGGTCTGTCCGGAGTCTGCATTACCATAGCATTCTGATCAGTGCATGTTATGATAGAGGCTCCCATTCCTGTAAGGACACTTAATACTGCCCCAAGTTGTGCAACCGGAGCATTTTGTAATATTACCTGTCCTCCTGCAGCCATTGCAGCAAAAAGATAAGTTCCTGCAACGATTCTGTCTGAAATGATTTCATACTCTGTTGCATGCAATTCATCTACGCCATAAATGACAAGTGTGTCAGTTCCTGTTCCTTCTATTCGGGCACCCGCCAGAGATAAAAATTCACATAATGCCATAACCTCCGGTTCGCATGCCGCATGATGTAAAATTGTGGTTCCCTGTGCCGTAACTGCTGCAAGTAACGCATTCTGCGTAGCCCCTACACTGGATATTGGAAAAAATATCTCATTTCCAACCAGCCTCTGTGCTGTTGCATAGATATAATTTCCCTCAGTTGTGATCTGTGCCCCTAACTTCTCCAACGCCATCAAATGCAGATCGATCGGACGTTCTCCAATGACGCATCCACCGGGATAATCAATTCCCACTCTGCCAAGTCTGCCCAGCAGCGCCCCCATAAGAATGACTGAGGAACGCATCTTGCCAACATACTCCCTGGGAAGTCTGCATTCCCTGACCGTATCAGCGTTCACGGTTATCTTATCACCTGCACGCTCTACCCGACATCCTGCATGCTCTAACAGCTTCTGCATATAAAGGACATCCGTTATCTGTGGACAGTTATCAAGCACACAACTGCCCTGTATCAGTAAGGTCGCTGCAAGGACAGGTAGTGATGCATTCTTACTGCCTTGTATTTTTACTTTGCCATGTAAAGAATTACCACCTTTTATCTGAATCGGATTATTAGAAGGCGTTGCCATAGTCCCCACCATACAGCTACATAAGTTATATTATTATATGTAACCAATGTGTCCCATGACACTAACTTCTTGCACTTTTACTTACATTCAATACAATACCGATCTCTGTAAGCAGAAACAGTGTTGAAGAACCACCATAACTGATAAAGGGCAATGTAATACCTGTATTAGGTATCGTATTCGTTACAACCGCGATATTCAGGATAACCTGGATCGCATAATGCGCCATAACTCCTACTGCCAGCAGGGAACCGAACTGGTCCATCGTATTGTTGGCGATCACCATGCAGCACCAGATCAGTACGACAAACAGTAAAATAACCGCCAGTGCTCCAAAAAGTCCCAACTCCTCACAGATTATGGAAAAGATCATATCATTCTGTGACTCCGGGAGAAATCCCCGTTTCTGCATACTCTGTCCGAGTCCTTTTCCCCAGATTCCACCGGAACCTATTGCATACAAAGCCTGCAGTGTCTGGAATGCTCTGTCTGTGCTGTAGGATTCCGGGTCAAGCCATGCCTTGATACGTACAAGTCTGAATGCAGTTACATCATTACTCGATGCAAAAACAACGACTGCTACTGCCAGTGCCAGAACTGCCACTGCAGCTATAATAAAATATTTATAATCCGGAATTGCCACAAAAAGCATTGCAATTGCAATACCCATAACAATGATCGCCGAACTCAGGTTATCTGTGATCACATAGATCAAACCCGCAACTATCGTAGGCGGTATTATGAATATCAGAAAACCTTTCAAAGTTCGCAGACTTCTGCCAAGTTTGGTAATGACACTTGCAAGATAAATGATAATACCCAGTTTGGCAACCTCCGCAGGCTGTAAGGTCAGACCAATCTTAAGATCCAGCCAGCGGGTCGCACCATTTCTGGTCAGTCCAAGTGGTGTCAAAACCAGTAATATCAGCACAATAGAGCCTGCCAATGCTATCACATCGAATCTCTTCCATACCTGATAAGGTACTCTGGATACGAAGAACAACACGACAAATCCCAACACAGTAGAGAAAAACTGCTTCTTAAGATAATATGCCGCATCACCAAAATCCACACTCGCCTCATAGGAACTGGTCGAATAGATCATTAACAGGCCAAATCCGACAAGAAACAGAACAACTGTCAGCAATACATAGTCAAGACTATGCCCTTCATTTGTCTTTTTTTTCTTTGTTCGAGCCACCCTATCACTCCCCAAGCTTATTTACATACTCCTTGAACATCTTGCCTCGCACTTCATAATTAGGGAACATTCCCCAGCTCGCACAGGCAGGTGAAAGCAATACTGCATCTCCGGACTGTGCCTCTTTTACACATATATCCAACGCTTCCTCGAAAGTATCAGCAAAACAGATTGCATCAAATCCATGTTTTCTTGCACACTCTGCTATTTTTTCCTTCGTCTGTCCCAACAGGACAAGCTTCTTAACTTTACCGTCAAAACTTTCGATCCAGTCATCATATTCGCTGCCTTTATCATAACCGCCTCCGATCAGTACTGTTGGGCGGTCCATTGCCTTAATTCCCTGAATCGCTGCATCTGTATTGGTAGCTTTGGAATCATTATAATATACAACACCTTTTTTCGTTGCCACATATTCAATCCTGTGCTCTACTGCCACAAAACGCTTAATCGTATCCAGAATGTTCTTCATGGGTACGCCTGCACTCATGGCAATTCCGATTGCTGCCATAACGTTCTCAATGTTACAGATTCCTACCAGATTCATGTCTGTCTTTACATTCATCAGACGCTGTGCATTGCCATCTTTTGCCAGATAGATATCTTCTCCTTCATAAAAAAGTCCGTTGTCAAGTCTTCTGGCGGAAGAAAACCATACTACCGTTGCAGGACATCTGTTTCCAAAATTTCTTGTGTACTCATTTTCATAATTCAGGATACAATAGTCATCTTTGGTCTGGTTCATAGTAATTGCTTCTTTTGCAGCTACATAATTCTCCATGGTATGATGTCTGTTAAGATGATCAGGAGTAATATTGAGGATTGCTGATACCTGTGGATGGAAATATTCTATTGTTTCCAACTGGAAACTGGATATTTCTGCCACTGACACTGTATCATCATCCATAAGGGGAGCTGCCTGTGTATAAGGATTTCCAATATTCCCCACAATATAGACATTATCATGGTATTCCTTCATGATCTGACCGACCAGTGAAGTTGTAGTTGTTTTACCATTTGTTCCTGTAATTGCAATAACTCTGCCTTTTCCATAATTATAAGCAAGTTCAATCTCTCCCCATACAGGCAGTTTCTGTTCTTTGAGATAAAGGACATAATCCAGATCAGTAGGTACTCCCGGGCTAAGCACTACCAGAGACAGGCTTTTAGCCAGTTCCTTAGGGAAAGTTCCCAATACGATCTGTGCATGGCTGTCCTTGCCCAGCTTCTCCCGCACTGCTTCTTCTGTCAGTTTCTCATTGCTGTCATACAAAATCGGCAATGCACCTTTTTCTTCCAGAAGCGTAGCTGAGCCGATACCGCTGATTCCTGCGCCCACTACCAGCACTTTCTTTCCTGTTAAATCTATCATCATAATGCCTCCTCATTAATTATTACCATTCTGTATATTACTTTCCGTATCAGTATACCCCTTTTCTTCTAAATACGGAAGAATATTTTCAAAAAGTTGGCGTATCACAGGGGCCGCAATTTGTCCTCCATAATAAGTACCCTGCGGCGTATCTATAATAGCAATTGCCATTACCTGCGGATCGTTCGCCGGTGCAAATCCCAGAAAAGAGGAAATATACCGTCCTGTTCCTCTGGGCAGAGTCTGGCTGGTAGCCGTCTTGCCTCCCACGCGAAAGCCCTCCACATACCCATTCTTTCCACCTCCGTTTTCTACCACCTGTTCCAGCACATATCGCATTTTCTCCGTTGTATCCTGTGATACGATACCCTGCAACATGGGATATTGAAATTCTTCCATGCTTCCCTGTGCTTCATTCACAACCTTTACGCCAAAATGTGGTGTAACGACATTTCCTCCATTAATAATTCCTGCTACTGTTGCCATAAGGCGAACCGGCGTGATCTGAAACGACTGTCCAAATGAAATAGTTGCCAATTCCACCTCACCGATCTTATCCAACTGATGCATGATAGTTCCTGCTTCTCCCGGCAGATCGATCCCTGTCTTTTGCTTCATACCGAACTTGGTAAAATATTCATAGTAACGTTGGGCTCCAAGCCTCAGTCCAACTGTGATAAATACAGGATTGCATGAGTTTTTAACAGCATCCGTAAAAGATTCTGCCCCATGCCCGCCTGCTTTATGGCAGCGGATTCTTCTGTCATCTACAATAATTGCACCGGAACAGCTGAATCTGTCCTCCAAAGTTACAACTCCCGCCTCCAGACCGGCTGCTGCTGTAATGATCTTAAATGTAGACCCTGGCTCATAGGTATCATTAATGCAGCCATTTCTCCACATTGCATTTAACAGTTCCTGCTTTTTTTCTGATGAAAGATTATCTGTATCCGTTCCATCTGTTATTTCAGGTATCAGTGTAAATGGCTCATTCAGGTTAAACTCCGGAACATCTGTCATAGCCAGAATTTCTCCATTTCGTACATTCATTACAATAATGGAAACTCCTGCCGCCTTTTTGGTTTCATATGCCTGTCTGGCAAGCTGCATGGCATACTTTTGAATATTGACATCCAGACTGACATACAGATCACTACCGGCTACAGGTTCTTTACGTTTTTCACCCATACCATCAAGTTCAATGCCTTTTGCATCCGTTAAAGTCAGTATCTGTCCTTTTTTTCCTGTCAGATATTTATCATACTTTACCTCGAGTCCGACAATTCCCTGATTATCCGCCCCGGTAAAACCTAACACTTTGGAAGCCAGATCATCATAAGGATAATATCTTTTATAATCCTCATCCACCTTGACTCCAGCCAGATCAAAATCTCTGATCCTGTCTCCTGTTTCCTTATCCACATTACTTTTGATCCGTTCCCTTGCAGAATATTTCTCTACCCTTGCCCTTACATAGTCCTGCGACAGCCCCAGTTCCTTTGTCAGTACTTCTATAACAGTCTCCGGTTCCCTGATCTGACTATGTATGACAGATATGGTACATACCGTACGGTTATCTGCAAGTACGGTTCCTGTAGAATCTATGATCCTCCCTCTGGCAGCTTTGATATCTCGTTCCCTTTCATGAAGCATATCTGCAAGTTCTGTATAATGGGCAGAACACATCAGCATGAGATATCCAAGTCTTACCATCAAAAGACACAGTGCCAGTATCGTCAATACACATAACACAAATGTCTTTTTCTTCTGCATGGTTTTATTTCTAGCCATATAAAGACCCCATAAAAGTGATTATTATAATCTATTATCTCTCCTATGGGGTTATGTACAGTAAATGTTATTGCTGATTCGTGTCGTTTCCATCCGGACTCTGGGCTGAATCTGTATCATCACCTTCTATCCCATAATCCATCTCTGCCGGCTGTCCGGTTGCAGGATCAATGAGTTCCCCGGTATTAGGATCCACAACATACGTAGAAGTACCTGTTCCATCCTGTGTATCTCCAGTCGTTCCTGCCTCTCCCTGACCAGATGTATCTCCTGTGTCTCCTGTTCCGGCATCCCCTGTATTTTCTCCGGTAGTATCATCACCAGTCGCAGTTGTATCCTCTGATGCAGGAGTCTGTACAGAGTTACCAAGCATTGCCTCTACCTCTGCCTGCTCTGCAATGGTAAGTTCTTCTGTCATATTTACATGCAGATAAGGCAATACTTCTGAAAGTATGTTTTTTACAATGCCTGTTGCAAATGTTGCATGTGCCTGTCCCTGACCTTCTGCATTCGGTTCATCTACTACCACATAAATAACGATCTGCGGATCGTCCGCAGGCGCAAATCCGATAAAGGAAACAACATAATGTTTATGGTCACGTGGAACTTTCTCTGCTGTACCCGTCTTACCACCTATCGCATAGCCCGCAGGTCTGGCGGACTTACCTGTACCTTCTGCAACAGCAGCATACAGATACTGACGCATCTGGGCAGATGTTGTTTCTGAAATCGTCTGTTTTAAAACTCTCGGTTCAATGTTTCTTACCGTATCTCCACTGGAATTGGTAATTTTGCTGACCATATGCGGTTCATAATAATATCCGCCATTTACAATAGAAGAAAAGGCACTTGCCATCTCAATCATGGTCACATTAAATCCCTGACCAAAAGAGGAAGTTGCAAGCTCTGATTCTCCCATTGTATCTTCTGTGTATACGAGTGATGCTGTTCTTGCTTCTCCCGCCAGGTCAATATTTGTCTTCAGACCAATGTTAAAAATATTTTCATATTTTATCATGGTACTGACACCTATCTTTTCACCCATTTCCATCAGAGCAACGTTACAGGACTGTTCCAGTGCTCCACTTACGTCCAGTGTTCCGTGACCACTTCGTACATTACATCTGATATAATGATCTGCGACCTGCAGACCACCTGCACACTCATACGTTTCATTTCCCACAATCTTACCCGTCTCAAGTCCGGTTGCTATGGTCAGTGCTTTTGCAGTAGAACCCGGTTCATACGTATCTGATATACAAAAATTACGCCATAACTGATTCAAAGTATCGTAATAGGTGTCATTATCCTGCATTTCCTTGATCTGATCTTCTGTGTAATATGCTGACAAGTCTTTGGGATTATTCAGATCATAATTAGGGTAACTTGCCATGGCAAGGACTTCACCATTATTAGGATTCATAATGATACAGCCCGTATTATTAGATCCTGCCCCTTCTCTGGCTGCATCTCTGTATTCCTCATTGAACTGAATAATATATTTTTCTGCAATTGCCTGTATATTGGCATCAATTGTT
>CAYRAW010000146.1:0-7727 GCA_964422225.1 uncultured Roseburia sp. | reverse complement strand
AGGTATTCTTTTTAGTCAATTTCCTTTACTCTTTAAAGTATACAGGAAGCTCCTATATGTAACTAAGAACACCCCAAAATTGGAGTGTTCTTACTATCTAATTCATATCATAGTTCTTACTTTATATTTGTGTCTTAATGGTCTCAAAATCCAATCATTAAAATCAACTATTTTATCATTTTGCAGTCTTCCTAAAACAATACCAGGATCACGATTTATTCTATTTGCAAATTCCTTAATTGATTGTAAATCGAATTTTGCACCTTCAACAAACTTTTTGTATTGGTCGCTTGGTATCAAACTATCTTGTGCGAACTTATTTGCTGCTTCTTCCTGCTCTCCAGTTTCCTTTTCAAACGATATCCCATAATCGCCATTTATAATATGACCTATTTCATGAAACAAAGTAAACCAAAACGAGTCAGCATTCAACCTTCGATCATTTACCATTAGCATAATATTATCACCAATCTTTTTTGTTGCTCCATTAGTCTTCGAACCTGCAATATTAGGAAGAATTACAAATATTACACCCGTTTCCAAAAAAGCTTTTCTGATCAAAGGATAAAATTCTTCGTGATTTCTAGTAAGTGTCAAAGCATATTTTACAGCTTCTTCAAACTTTTTCTTATTAAATTTGGGTGCTGATATCTTTAATGCCTTGTTTGTAGCAATTTGAACCATTGCGTTTGCTTTAACAGTACTAGCTTCCGTCAAATCCTCTGTCGAACTCCTAAAGCTAACAGCCATGTCTCTTTTACACAATACAGTAAGTGTTGCTACATTAAGGAATGTTCTTAATGCTTTAATTTGTTCATCCTTCTGCCTTGGTAAATCTGGTAACCCATAATTTTCTCTAAAGAACTTGTAATCAAAATATTCAAAAACTTTTCTTTCTTCCGCAAGTTCTTCTTCTGACCTAAATTCTGCGATCAATGCATCATACGCATTTTGAAGATTTAACCAATAATTTACACTAGTACCAATCAGCCTTGATAATTTCATTGCGATGTCAATTGATAAACTCTGCTCACCCCGAATTAAAAGACTTAGGTTTTTAGGTGTCGTATCAAGCCTTTTTGCAAAATCCTCTTGTGTCAATCCGCTTTCATCAACAATTTCTTTTATATAATAACCCGGGTGAAATGCAATCTTATTATTATACTCAATATAGTTACTCATAATGTTTGCTCACCTCCATAATTTCTACTATTCTCACATTTTCCGCTATTTCATCAATATTACAAGGATTATAAGTCTGTTCATTTTCGTCCAACGGCTCTATAATAATTCTCCATTGTTCTCGCCTTGATTTTACATCAATTGCAAAATATCCTTCTAAATCTCTACCATTCTTATTTATTAATTTATGAAAATGAAAAGCAGGTTGCACTATAATATCCTTTATAGTGTCAGCTTGCTTCAATGCATTTATTCGAGCCATAAGACTATTTGCCAGTAATGTATTCCCGTCAAAAAATTTTTTTGCTATCCTTAGATCTTCGCATAAATTTTTAACTTTTTCAGTTGAATAATTTACTTTCAAATCCTCCCTCCTTATGATCAAATTACCTGTCTGGTAATTTGATTATACTCTTATCCTATGTTCAAGTCAACAAAGGTGCTAAATTGCTTAACAAAATCACGCAGAAAAGCTGAGCTTTGCAACATTCTCTGTTATAGGAAGCTTTCTTGTTCCTGCAGAAGTTTTTGTTGACTCAATAACCAACGTCATATCGGATAATCGTTAAAGCTGATGATCTATATTCACAATCCTGTTTGTCAAATTCTTTTCACCAAATACGTCCTTGCAATCTCAAGCCCTTTCACGGGAACACAAAACTTCTGGTTATGCGCCAGACATTCTCTGTAGACATCCTTCAGATCAAACCACTCTACGCATTCCAGTTCTTCCTCCTGAACAGTTATCTTATCAATATCCACTTCCCCTGTATACACATAAACAAAGGCAATCTCATTATCCTTAAATATTTTATTATGAAATTCCTTCTCATATTGTATTCGAAATGTGTCTACGAATTCCAATTGTTCAGGCGTTGCAGCTATGCCAAGCTCTTCCTTCAGTTCTCTGATTGCCGATTCCAGTGGTTCATCGCCAGCCTGTATATGTCCGGCTGATGATGTATCATATCTTCCCGGGAAGGAATCCTTCGTCATCGCACGTTTCTGCAAAAGCACCTGCCACTTTCCCATAACCTTTCGTGCGATCCAAATATGCACAGTTCTATGCCTGACACCATTTGCATGTGCAAGACTACGTTCTATCGTCTGTCCAGTTGGATTTCCATTCTCATCAACAATATCAAATATCTCCATACAAGAACCTCCATCATCTTACGTATCATTTTCCCCTATTATATATGGAATGTCAAAAACAATCTATATCTTTCATATGCCTTAACACCCTAAAACAGAAAGATTTATTGCATAAATGTCAAAAAAATGATAGTCTAAATACATGTTTGTCGTTAGTCTAGGCTTACAAGTTAGTCCAGACTAATAGTTAAACCGGTAATTGCTAAATATACTATCCCAGATACAGAATTGTGTTGTTTTCACAAATGCATAAACAGGCACTTGAAAAACGCCGGTACTTGGTGCGCATGGTCGCCAGACACATACACACCTACGTATCCGCTGCGTTTTTCACGTAACGAGAGTGGGCCTGTGTTGCATTGTGAAAACAGCACAATTCGTCACTGGCGTAATAAACTCGCACTTACCTAAAAATTTTAAATACAGGAGGTGTCACAATGAGTGATACAGAAAATAGAATACCTCTGCGAAGTGAGGTAGCCGTTGAAAATACCTGGGCTTTGGAAGATCTGTATGCAACAGATGATGACTGGAAAGCAGACATGGAACGTCTCAAATCCATGATGCAGCAGGCTTGCAAGTATCAGGGCAAATTAAGTCAAAGCAGCGAACAGTTACTGGCTTTCCTGAAATTGCAGGATGATGTGACTGTCATTCTGACAGACTTTATCAACTACTCTTTCCGCAGGGCTGACGAAGATACCAGAAATACCACATATCAGGGCTTTAAGAGCCAGACCAATTCTTTGATCGTTTCCTTGTCCAGTGCTTTGTCTTTTGCTGAACCGGAGATTCTTTCCATCCCGGATGAAACTCTGGAGCAGTTCTATCAGGAACAGGCTGAATTGTCTGTATACAAGCGCTATATCCACGATATCCGTCGTAAGAAAGCACATATCCTGAGCAATGCAGAAGAGAAAATCATGGCTGCTGCCGGTGAAATGGCACAGGCTCCTGATGAAATCTATGGACTTCTCAACAATGCAGATATGACTTTCCCTGATATCACAGACAGCAATGGCAAGCAGTTACATGTAACTCACGGAAGTTTCATTCCACTGCTTCAGAATTCTGATGTGAAAGTAAGAAAGGCCGCTTTCGAATCCCTTTACAGCACCTATGATTCCCTGAAAAACACTTCAGCAGCTCTGCTTGCAGCACAGATGAAGCAGTTACAGTTCAATGCTGATATGCGTCATTATGACTCTGCACTGGCTGCAGCTCTCGACAGCAACAATGTAGATACTGCTGTATATTACAACCTGATTGAAGCTGTACATGAGAACATGGATGCTATGTATAAATATGTTCGTCTCCGTAAAAAACTTCTTGGTGTGGAAGAACTTCATATGTATGATCTGTACACTCCTATCGTATCTGATGTTGACAGCTACATCTCCTTCGAGGATGCAAAAGCCAATGTTCTGGATGCACTTGCAGTCATGGGCGAGGATTATGTATCTATTCTGAAGGAAGGCTTCAATAACCGTTGGATCGATGTATACGAAAATGTCGGAAAACGCAGTGGTGCTTATTCTGCCGGCACTCGTAAACATCCTTATGTACTGTTAAATCACAACAACGATCTGAATACAGAATTTACTCTGGCTCATGAGATGGGACACGCACTTCACTCCTATCTTTCAACTGCTAACCAGCCTGTTGTAGATTCCGAATATGTAATATTTGTAGCAGAGGTAGCTTCTACCTGTAATGAAGCCCTTCTGATGCAGCACTTATTGAAAAAGACAACAGACAAAAAGCAGCGTGCTTACCTGATCAATTATTTCCTTGAGCAGTTCAGAACAACTCTCTACCGTCAGACAATGTTTGCAGAGTTTGAATTAAAGATGAGCGAACTGACCTCCAGAGGCGAAAGTGTCAATGCCGAAACTGCTACCAAGGTATATCATGACCTGATCGATCTGTACTTTGGTCCGGATATCGTACACGATGAATATATTGATCTTGAATGGGCTAGAATCCCTCACTTCTACTACAACTTCTATGTATATCAGTATGCAACCGGCTTCTCTGCCGCAATTGCACTGTCACAGAAGATTCTGTCTGAAGGGGAATCTGCCGTTAAGGCATACAAGGAGAAATTCTTAAGTGCCGGCTGCTCCAAAGATCCTGTATCTATCTTAAAAGATGCCGGAGTAGACATGTCAACCAAGAAACCTGTAGAACAGGCGCTCGCACTGTTCAACAGCCTGATTGATGAAATGGATGAATTGATGAAATAATTTCACAGAATTCAGAAAGGGCCAAATGAATGTTAATTTTCATTTGGTCCTTTTATCGTTTATATAGCCTTTTTGCAATTTTCATGTTGACTGATACTATATGGAAAAATCGTGTGGTATTCCTTTTCATCAACCTGTAATGAAATAACTTTGGACTCCACATCAAAATATTTTTTAATATTTTCTTCTGTAACAATATCTAATGTACTTCCTGTCTCTCTTTTTCCACCATACCCCATCATAAGCGTAGTATCCGAAATTTTAAGAGCATGATCCGGAAAATGCGTATTGATAAGACAACTGGTGTGGAATTCTCTGGATATCCTCTCTATGGTATTTATGACCTGAAGCTGGTTTTTCATATCCAGATTAGACTCCGGCTCATCCAGAATTAATAATTCCGGCTCAGAAATCAATGCGCGCGCCATAATTACCATCTGCAGTTCACCACCACTTAATTTATTGCAGCTTTTATCCCGCAATTTGATAATTCCAAGGTTCTCCATGATTTCTTCTGCTTTTTCATAATCTGTCTTTTTAGGGATGGAAAAGAACCCTTTCTGGGTATTGAGCCCCATAATAACAGCATCTATCACCTGATAAGAAAATACACTTTGTTTTGCCTGCGGTACATATCCTGTCTTTTGCCAGAACATTTTTTCAGAATTCTTATCGATACGTTTCCCATCCATTCTGGTTTCTCCACTTTTCCATTTATAGAATCCCATTATACATTTAAGTAATGTGGTCTTACCAACACCATTAGGGCCCAAAATAGTCATTATTGTGTTATTTTCCAGTGAGAAATTGATATCATCCAATATTTTGTAATTACCGAATCCAAATGTACCGTTTACGATCTCCAGTTTCATCAGCTTCTTCCTCCTATTGTCTTTCTCAACATATAAGCAAAAATAGGTGCACCAATTATTGCTGTCAGAATAGATAATGGCAATTCTGCCGCAGTAATGGAACGTGCAATTCCATCTATTGTGAGAAGATATCCTGCTCCCAAAATAATACACGAAGGAATCAACCCTCTATGATCATTTCCAACACAAAATCTTCCAATATGTGGTATTACCAGCCCAATCCATCCTATGATCCCACATATAGAAACTGACACTGCTGTCATTAATGTTGCAACAACAATAATGACCAGTCTGAGTTTTTCCACATTAATTCCCAGTGATTTGGCTTCCTCTTCATTTAACGACAAAAGATTCATCTTCCATCGTAAGGCATACAATACTGCCATACAGGGAATGATAGCCACTGCTGCCGTCAATACATTCTTATAAGATGCTGATGCCAGACTTCCCATCAGCCATACTGTGATCGCCGGAAGTTTCTGCTGTGGATCTGCAACATATTTAATTAAAGACACCAGTGCTTCAAATAATGCACCTACAATGACTCCCGACAAAACCAGTGCAAAAAGTTCTGATTTGCTTTTCACTCTCGAAATCGCAAGAACAATAGCTACTGCCAAAAGTCCGAATAATAATGCCTGTACCTGCACGATCACCGTACCAGCCGATAACAGTATTGCAAGAGATGCTCCAAATCCTGCTCCTGATGAAACCCCAAGAATGTCAGGGCTTACCAGCGGATTACCAAAAATACATTGATATGCAGCACCGGAGCAGGCTAAACCTGCTCCGACAATCATGCTGAGAAGAATTCTCGGTAATCTTACCTGCATCACGACTTTGTTCTTTATTGGATCAATTTTTGCGGTATGAGATGTTATGTTTGCCCATATAATCTTCACTACTTCAACCGGTGTAATAGAATACCGCCCAATGCATACCCAGAAAAAGAATGCAACGATCAATAACACAAATAATATTAAAAGAATATGTTTTCTATACTTTACCTTATTATCTTCTCTACTCAAAATCCTGCGTATCTCCTAAAATCTCGTCTAACATTTCATCTGTCAGTTCAAAGTTGTATATGTCCTTATAGAACCTTGACACTTCTTCATACATATCCATATCTTCAAATAAATCTGGGTGCTGGATTTTTGCCAGCCATTTAACCATTAAAGGAGTCTCTATTCCTGGTGGATCCCATCTATAGCCACCTATCGGAATCTTATATACCTGTTTATTCTGCACTGCATCAACAACAGACCAATCCTGTCCTTCAAGTTTATTATCAATCAGATCAGATGGTTGCAACTCTGTAAAATTACCAATGTAAATAATACTTGGATTCCATTCATAGACCTGTTCCATGTTGACATTAAGTGCTTCACCCGATAAGTCTTTTGCAGGATTTATGGCACCACTTTTCTCAACCCAGTAATTGGCAAATCCGGTTCCTGTTACCTTTAAATTATCAGACAGGATCAGGATGTTACTGTACTCATCCTCTGAAAGAGTAGATATCTTTTCTGTTACTTCATCCACATTTTCATTAAAATATGTAATCAGCTCTTCTGCTCTGTCTTCCTTCCGGAACATCTTTCCAATAATACGTATCCATGTTTCCAGATCGTCCAAAGTACCATATTGTAAAGCAACTACCTTAATACCTGCTTCTTCCATTTTTGCAATTTCATCATCCATATAGTTCCACTGGAATACCACATCCGGATTTAATTTAAGAAGTTCCTCTACATTGACTACAAAGCTGGTATCCACGAAACTGGTATCTGCATTTTTAAGTTCAGGATACATATATTTCAATGCACTGTTCTCATATGCGATCATGGAAGATGGATTACAACCCACTAAATTATCATTGTTGCCTACCACTGCATAAAAGATATATGGAAAAGGCATGATCGTGGTCGCCACTCTCTGGGGAATTCCATCTAATTCGATAGTCTTTCCAAGCTGATCTTCAATTACGATCTTATCTTCTGAAACACTTTCCTCTGTCGTTGTTGTTTCTTCCTGGACAGATGTTGTTTCTTCCTGTGTCGTAACCACAGTACTTTCTTCCACAGGCTGCTCACTTTGTGAACCACAACCTGCAAGTGCTGTAATTGCCATACACAAAGCTACAGCAATCCCTAAGTTTCTAAATTTTTTCATACTTCCTACGGTTCCTCACCGCACTCCTTTCTGTAAATCATTTATTAGATAATTGTGAAACACAATATTATGAATACAGAATTGTACAGATTTAACA
>CAYRAW010000145.1:0-7763 GCA_964422225.1 uncultured Roseburia sp. | reverse complement strand
ATTCTAGGATTGTTAGAGCCGGAAGAAGGTCATATCTTGGTAGATGGTGTAGATATTTGTGCTAATATGGCAGCATGGCATCAAAAGATAGGTTATATTCCACAGACGATTTATTTAATGGATGACACGATTAAGGCAAATATTGCTTTCGGGGTAGATAAGGCCAATATTGATGAAGCAAGAATTCAGAAAGCATTAAAAGAGGCACAGTTAGATGAATTAATTAATCAATTACCGGAGGGCATTGATACGGAAATTGGTGATAGAGGAATAAAATTGTCTGGAGGACAAAGGCAAAGAATAGGGATTGCAAGAGCATTGTACCGTAATCCTGAAGTATTAGTTTTAGACGAAGCAACATCTGCTCTGGATAATGACACAGAGAAAGAAGTCATGGAGGCTATAGATAGCTTGCATGGAACAAGGACATTGATTGTGATAGCACATAGACTGAGTACCATTAGGAATTGTGATGAGATTTATGAAGTAGGAAATGGAAAGTTTCAGTTAAAACCAAAACAAGAGGTACTCGGGGATGATGGAAATTGTACAGAGAATACGTACAATTAGGAAATGTGATATGATTTATGGAGGTGGGGATGCAGTCTCAAGAATATTTAACTGCTCTTTTGGCGGAATTTGAAAACTATAAGGCACGTTTGTATCAATATGCCGTGTCGAAGGATTTTTTAACAAAGAATGATTATGGTGATGAACAAGATACATTAAAAAAATGGTATAAAAATTTGCAACATGAATTTTCAAATGCAGATTGTAAAAGTGCGCTTAGCATTGCCGAGAGGGCAACATTGAAAAATTTTTGGATTTTACCAATATTTTATACTCTAAAGAATGTAAAAGTAGGCAATTTTGTGCGGCTGTTTATAAGGGAAGTAAAAGAAATTATCTTCCGTGTTTATGGTATATTTTTTGCAAATACAAAGATTTATCAATGGCATTGCGGAATGAATTGTGAAAAGCATAATTTGTACAGATTCAAATCAATACATTATAATTCATCTGAAAAACCAAAAAACAACTATGTAATAAACGTTTTTACTGAAAATCAAGGGCAGGGGTGGAGCGGTGGACTTTGCGACCGGCTACGTGGCATTACAGGCACATATTTTGTTTGTAAGGAGAAAAATCTTCCATTCAGGTTGTTTTATCGTGTTCCATTTATGCTGGAAGAATTCCTGGTGCCAAATCAATATGACTGGCACATTGAAGAAAGTGAAGTCTGTTTTGGACAGGATACCAATATTGTGTCAATGCATTCTTTTAGGAACGGAGAGTTTTTCAGCGAACGTGAAAAAAAATTTTTGCTCAAAAAAATCAAGCCATCTGCAAAGCAAACACATGTTTACACGAATACACAATTTATTTATCATGAGAATCTTCAGAAATATTTCTGGGAACTTTTTAAGCCAAGCGACCGATTGCAAACTCGCATTGACCTTGAGAACCAAAAGATTGAGCATCCATATATCAGCATAACTTGCCGATTTTTAACTTTGATTGGTGACTTTAATGATCCGTGTGATATTGGCAGACTTACAGAAAAGGAAATTGATGAATATTTTTTAAAACTAAAAAACAAAATTATAGAGATTTATCAAGAAGAAAAGGAAAAAACGCAGGGTGAACTAAAAGTGCTTGTTACATCTGACTCAATAACGTTTCTGCAGTTTATTTCAAAGCTGCCATTTGTACACATAATCCAAGGGAGTCTCTCGCATGTGGATGCTGCTCAGGGCGAATGTCATTATGAAAATTACGAAAAATCTTTTTTAGATCTTTTTATGATTTCTTGTGCGCAGAAAGTGATACTTTTAGTTACCGGGAAAATGTTTCAAAGCGGCTTTCCACAGTTTGCAGCACGTATCGGAGGTAAAACCTGCCGGATCGTGAAGTGGTAAATACAGGTTGAATTATTCAGAATAAACAAGGCTTTCGGATAAGAAAAACATCAGGAGTATGAAAAAATGACATTTACATCGGGTATTTTTTTAATAGGATTAATGCCATGGTTTATAATTTTGTATCAGCTTTTGGGAGTGAAGAAGAACATAATTAAATGCAGAATTATTTTGATTTTATTAGCCAATAGCATCTTTTATGCTGGGGGTGGAATGGGATCTTTCATTTTCCTTTGCTTATATTCGATAATAATTTATTTCTTGGAATATTTAGAATTGAAATTACATAAGAAATGGCTATTTGTATTTTCATTAATAATAGCGGCATTTCCTTTAATTTGTATAAAATATATCACTTTTGCAATTGACAATATAAATTCGATATTTGGGAGCAATATCATTTCTCCATCAATTATAGTGCCAGTAGGAATCTCTTTCTTTTCTTTTGAAGCAATATCGTTATTAGCTGATACACATAAAGGAAAAATAAGAGGGGCAAATTTAATATATATATATATATATCTTTCATTTTTCCCAACGATAACCTCGGGTCCTATTATTAGATTTGATGAATTTGAGCAAGGAGTTAACAATCCAACAGCATGTAAAATAAATTATTTTGATGCTGTTGAGAGAATAATAATAGGCTTGTCAAAAAAAGTCTTAATTGCAGATAAGATAGCTGCATTAGCAAATTATTATTTTGATGGTGTAGCAGTGGGCAATAATTATTCTACAATAGGTTTTTGGATGGGCTCTATTGCATATACGCTTCAATTATATTTTGATTTTTCTGGATATTCGGATATGGCGATCGGAATAGGAGCGCTACTAGGATTTAATATTAGAGAGAACTTTGATAAACCGTATCAATCAAGTTCAATTTCTGAATTTTGGAAGAAATGGCATATTTCTCTAACTCGATGGTTTAGAGATTATATTTACATACCATTAGGTGGTAATAGATGCAAAATTTCCAGACACTTATTAAATATGCTTATTGTTTGGCTTCTGACAGGAATATGGCATGGTGCTGATTGGACATTCATAATCTGGGGACTTGGATATTTTGTGCTTTTAATTATTGAGAAATATACGCCATTAGCTAAAAGAATAAGTTTTACAGTATTAGGGCGTATATACACATTATTTTTTGTAAATATTCTATGGGTCTTTTTTAGAGCGGATAATCTTAATGTTGCCAATCAATTTCTTAAAGGTATGTTTGGTGGAGGTACAGGATTAATTGAAGATAAGGCATTGCATTTTCTACCTTTTACAGGGGCTGTGGTTGTTTTATGTTTTCCGTGGAATAAGTGGTTGGTCAGATTCTCAGATAAAAGATATTTTAGAATTATAAAGCCCGGTATGCTAATATTATTAACTGGTCTGGCAGTATGTGCGTCCGTTAATTCGTCATATGCGCCATATATCTATGGCAAATTTTAATGGAGGTATGTCATGAAGTATTTAAATAAAACAAAATGGCATATTTATCTCATCGTTATTGGAGTGTTAATGCTTTCTCTCATTTCGTGGGCTTCTTTTGCAAAGAAAATGGGAAGTAATTTAAAAGCGCAAATTGAGGTAAGTAAGGAATCTATAGATCTTTGTAATTCATTGGATGGCGTTATTAAAAAAGGTAATGCTCAATGGTCTGTTTATAAGCAATCTGTTTTTAGCAGAATTGATATGATTGTAACTTATTTTGTAACCGGAGAAATTTCATCATTGCAGGTAGTAGATGGAAAAGACGGATGGCTTTTCTATGGAACTAATACAGATTCAGATCCGATTGGAGATTACGAAGGGACTAACAGTTACACTCAGGATGAAATGAATGAAGCATATGAAGCTGCTTTATCGGTTCAGCAAGAGCTGCAAAACCATGGGATAAAATTTGCTATATTAGTTCCACCAAATAAAGAGAACATATACTCGGAATATATGCCAGATACTTATATTCATAGTGAACAATCGCGTACAGATTATTTGATAGGTTATTTATCCCGTAAGGGTATAAATATTGTATCTCCTAAAAATGATTTATTAAAGTATCATAATGATTTTCAGTTGTATTATTCGTATGATACTCATTGGAATCAATTAGGGGCATACATTGGTGTAAGGGATACTCTGCAAACGTGGGGATTAAATATCCCAGATTTATCCAAACGTACATTTTCCAGTTCAGAGTTAAAGAGAGAATATCATTATTGCGGTCAAGATGATTTGGCTCAGATATTAGGCATGAGGTTCATATTTTCTGATGAGATAGAGTATACTGTGGATGGAACAAAGTTAATGGAATGGAAGAATTTTCAGACTGAACAGGAAAATTCAGAGGTGTCCTTCTTTCATAACGATACAGTTACAACGAGAGCAACAATCCTTATAATAGGCGATTCTTTTAGAACTTCAATGATTCCTGCATTGAGAGAAAAATTTTCGGATGTTTATGTGGTTCATAGATCCTATTTTTCTCCAGATATGATAGATGATATTAAGCCGGATTATATGATTGTAGAATATGTAGAAAGGTATTCAAGTGAAATTAAAAATATAGATAAACTGTTTAGAACAGATGTAAAATGAGGGGAGGAAGTATGTTGTTTTGTCCTAAAACATCATACAAGAATTGCATGAAAAGAATAAAAGAAAATAAATGGAAGATTGCATTGGTATTGTTATTAATATTGCAGTTTTTATATATGATTTATTGGGGAGTTCAGAAAAGCGGATATTATGTGGATGAATTTTTCACATATGATAATGCACATTATATTTCAGAATCAACACCGGAACGCATTAAGCTATATGATGCAGACTTCATGAAATATGAAGAATGGATAGATATTTCAAAATTAAAAAGTACGCTGGTGGTAACACAAAATGAATCGTTATTGCAGGATTCTATAAAGGGAAATATAAATGCATTTATTAGTAAGTGGCCGTATGCAGCAGTTTTGAATTATGTAGAATCAATATTTTTTGAAGGAAAGTTAACCAAGTGGAGTGCGCTGTCTATTAACATTGTGTGTTTCTTACTAAATCAGGTATTAATTTATTGTATCATGCTAAGGATGAGCAGAAATCAGACGGCTGCATTTATGGCAATGCTGCTTTATGGATTTAGTGGAATGGCTGTGAGCATGTACGTATATGTAAGAATGTATATGTGGCTTACCTTTATGCTTAGTCTATTTAGTTATTTGCATATTTTAATGTGGGACAACAGGGAGAGACACTTATATAATTTGGCCTATGAAAGCTGTGCAATGCTGATATTATTTCTGATGTATAGAGATTCACCGCTTCCTGTAATTTATGCAATTGGAATGATAACAGGACTAACCATAGCGTTGTTGCTTGCTAAAAGATGGAAACAGGTCATGTATTATAGCATACCGGTTTTTACCGGCGGAATATTATATGCTGTTTTCAAGACAGATTATGTTAACATTTTTATGAATCCCCGGAAAGCACTGGCAGAAGGTAATTTAGGCTCTGCTGTACATTCACTGGTTTCTGGATTTGTAGAATTAACTCCGGAGCAGTTTGTCGTTCGTTTGAAAGACATTGTACATATGGTAGTCAGTTGCCTGTTTGGACATTTTTATGTCGTATTACTTTATGCGATAATAGTTGCTGTACTTATAGTTTACTACTTTTGTAAACATGCATATACAAGACGGATGCAAGTACATTATAATGAATTTATCTGGATATTATTAGGTGTGACTTCTTGGTATATTATTATGTCAATTGCGTTTAAATTAGGAGCAATAAGATATAATTCATTTGTGTTTCCTGAGATTGCTATGTGTGCGTCAGCATTGCTTGTATATTTATCAACTTGTACAAATAGGAAATATTTATCCCCAATATTATGTGGAATTATTATTGTAGCAGAAATAGTCTTTACAATTAAGTGTTCTAGATTTGAAAATCTCTATCAAAATGAAAAATGTGAGATTGAAGCAATTGAAAGCCAAACGGGAATTGATTCATTAGTTGTGGATTATCATTTTGATGATAGGATCATGTATGAGTGTCTTGCCTATGCAGATGAGAATACACAAGTAATGTTTACTAAATATGGAAATACGGATTATGTTGATTTACCGGACGAATTACTTGTTTGGCAGAGTGTGAATCAGGATTCGGATGAACTGATACAGGATTTATCAGGTGCAGGATACAATTATATAGATTGGCTGGCATCAACTCATGAATCAAGAGTATTCATATGTAAACGTTACTGAACGATTGGTAAAGCGAGGTAATTTGAGACAGGAAGATAGATTCATGTCAATACATTAGACTCTGGATTCTTGGAAACATGATGTGTTTGTATAAAAGGGCTGGATTATTCAGCTCTTTTGTATTATACTAGGCAGAGGATGTACACCTATAGGATGCAGGGATAAGGAGATAAAGTAGCATGAGAATTTCAGTTGTAGTGCCAATATTTAATGAAGAAGGAAATGTTGCTGAATTACATAGAGAGATTAAAGAAGTATGTGAAGCGAATCACTATGAATATGAGATTATTTTTATTAATGACGGTTCATCAGACCAGACAGAAGCAATCTGTAGAACCTTGAAACCGTTGAAATATATCAGATTACGTAGAAATTTTGGGCAGACGGCAGCTATGGATGCCGGAATTAAGGCTGCACAGTATGACTATATTGTTACAATGGACGGAGACAGACAGAATGATCCGGCAGATATTCCTATGATGATTGAATATTTGGAAGAACATGATCTGGATGTGGTATCAGGTTGGAGAAAACACCGGAAGGACAAGCCACTCAAGAAATTTACCTCTCGGGGAGCTAATCTCCTGAGATATCTATTGGTACACGATGGAATTCATGACAGCGGATGTTCACTGAAAGTATATCGCAGAGAATGCTTTCAACATGTAACATTATATGGGGAGCAGCATAGATTTATTCCTGCTATTTTAAAGATCAAAGGCTTTGAAGTTGGAGAAGTAGTAGTAAATCATAGACCCAGAACAGCAGGGAAAACGAAATACAATTGGAAACGAACAATCAAAGGCTTCGTGGATATGATTTCTGTATGGTTTTGGAATAAATATTCAACACGTCCGTTACATCTGCTCGGTGGAATGGGTTTTGGATTTTTGGTTCTTGGTGGAGTCTGCGGCATCTGGTCAATTGTACTTTTTGGTATAGGCAGAAAGATGTCAGATAACATTTTCCCGCCACTTTTAACTATTTTCTTCATTATTATTGGATTGTTGTTATTCGTGTTTGGTTTAATGAGTGAGATCTTAATGAAGACATATTATGGGACAGGGGTAGACAGCTCCTATAGTATTAAAGAGATTACCGATTACAAGGAAGATTGATTATGAAGTTATTGGTTATATCTCATGAATACCCTCCTATTGGCGGCGGCGGAGCAAATGCATGCTATTTCCTGACTCGTGAGTTTGCCAGACAAGGTAATGATGTTACGATTATAACAGCACAATTTGAAAATTTGCCGGCAGAGGAGCAGACAGAGGATCAGGTAAACATTCAAAGAGTAAAATGTAAACGTCATAATAAGGAAAAGAGTAGCTTTTATGAGATGTTTACATTTTTATGTGGTGCATGGAGGTTATCAGACCGGTTATGCAGACAGAATCATTATGATAGATGTCTGGTTTTTTTTGGAATACCAAGTGGACCTGTTGCACTTCATTTAAAGAAGAAGTATAAGCTGCCTTATATAGTGCGTTTTGGCGGTGGGGATATTCCGGGTGCACAGAAAAGATTTAAATATGTATACAAAGTTTTGAAACCTATGATAAGGAAAATATGGCGG
>CAYRAW010000144.1:0-7773 GCA_964422225.1 uncultured Roseburia sp. | reverse complement strand
CAGACCATAAACCAGCTCACCTACCCCAATGCTTAACTGTTGACGGATGTAAGTATCGTTGTTATCGCCTTTATCATATGCTAAGCCTTTCCAGTCTGTTTTCATGAGTGCCAGATCACGATTTTTGGATTCGGTAATGACTTTACCGTTTCTTGTATATTTCATATACCAGTTCTTCTTGCCGATTTCGAGGGTAAGAGAACCGCTGGCGATCGTAATATGTTCATCATCTTCAAAGGTTGTTAAAGGAAGACAATTCTCGTTGATTTCAAAAGCCGGAGATTTCTTCACTGCACCCAGATGATGATAAGTCTGAACACGCAGAACTTCAGGGATGGGTGATGTGATAACAAGTGTCAGATTAATGCCGCCTAATGTATCGCCTCTGTGATTTATCCTGTTGGTAGGAGCACATAAAGTTACTCTGTTTTCTTCAATCCTGCTAAAATATACCTGCTGTGGTGTGAAACATTCACAGCCCTCCTGCTGAAGCCAGCAACCGTTACTGAATTTCATAGATTATCCTCTTTCCTGCACTGTTTCTGATAAGAAATACTGTGCCACAGCGCATTAAAACAACAGCATTCCATTATTTTCTGATATTAACATTTTAGCATTAATTTCAGGAAAAGAAATGTAAAAAATAGATATATTTATAGTAATAATCATGACTATTCATCTGGTTATATGGTATACTTATTACAATAAAGTGTGAAAGGACGGGTAAAATGGAGCAATACGAACAAAAAGGTTTCTTGAACTCGAATTTCAAGATCTTTCACCTCAAGGATAGAAAACTCCGTGAATTTTCCTATCATTATCATGCCTTTCATAAGCTTTTGATTCTGATCAGGGGAAATGTCACATATCATATAGATGGGCGTGCTTACCGCCTGGAGCCATATGATATTGTGTTTGTACCGGCAGGAGAGGTGCACAGACCCCAGATAGAAGAAGATTGCGAATATGAGCGTATTATTGTGTACATTTCAGATGAATTTATCAATTCATATCGAAATGAAGAGTATGATCTGAGTGCCTGCTTCAATAAAGTGAAATCCACCGGCAGCAATGTGCTGCGTGTGAAGTCTCTGGTGACCAGCAGGCTCTATGCTACGATCTGCGAGCTGGAGAATGCGAGCGCAGATCATCAGGAATATGCTGCGGCATTGTACGAACAGGTATTATTTCTGGAATTTATGATACAGCTTAACCGTGCTGTCATAGATGACAGGATTGCATATCCCGCTACACAGGCGCCTAACAGTAAAATTGCGCAGATCATGAATTATATAGAAGAGCATTTGCGGGAGGAACTTTCAATCGACAGTCTGGCAGGGGTGTTTTATCTGGATAAGTATTATCTGATGCATCTTTTTAAGGAAGAAACGGGACGCACAGTAGGAAATTACATTACAGGCAAAAGGCTTGCGCAGGCAGACGAACTGGTGCGTGAGGGTGCAACGATCACAGAAGCCTGCTATGCATGCGGTTTTCAGAATTATTCTACTTTTTCCAGAGCTTATAAGAAGTATTTCGGATGCTCACCCAAGGACAAGAGCAGACAGAATATATCAGCGACATATCGCTTAGAAGAATAAAAGAAAGGTAGTGGGGTCTATGAAATTAACATTTGTAGGTGCGGACCATCAGGTAACAGGCAGTTGCCACTATATTCAGGCGTGTGGCAAAAATATACTGGTAGACTGTGGTATGCAGCAGGGAATCAATCCGTATGCCTGTTGTGATATTCCTGTAGACGAGGCGAAACTGGATTATGTATTTTTAACTCATGCCCATGTAGATCATTCCGGTAATCTGCCGCTTTTGTATGCCAAAGGTTTCCGGGGCAGGATATTTACAACGGAGGCATCGGCAGATCTGTGTTCGATCATGCTTCGTGACTGTGCACATATTCAGATGCAGGAGGCAGAGTGGAAGAACCGTAAAGCGAAAAGACATGCCGGGACAGAATCGATAGAACCGGCATATACCATGGAAGATGCGGATGGCATAATCCGCAGACTTGTTCCCTGTGAGTATGACAGTATGGTTGAGATCTGTGATGGAATTAAGATCAGATTCACGGATATTGGGCATCTGCTTGGTTCTGCAAGTATCGAAGTGTGGCTGACAGAAGGCGATGTTACGAAAAAAATTGTCTTTTCCGGTGATATTGGAAATACGGATCAGCCATTGATCAAAGATCCGATCCCCACTAAGGAAGCAGATTATGTTGTTATGGAATCTACTTATGGGGACAGATTGCACAGCAAAGAGAAAATAGATTATGTAGCAGAATTGTCTGCCGCGATCCGTGAAACTTTTGCCAAAGGCGGCAATGTAGTCATTCCTTCCTTTGCAGTAGGCAGAACGCAGGAAATGCTGTATTTCCTGAGAAAGATCAAAGCAGACAATCTGGTACCGGAGTTTCCTAAATTTGAAGTATACGTGGATAGTCCATTGGCAGTAGAGGCAACAGGGATTTTCCAGAAGAACATTTATGGCTGTTTTGATGAGGAAGCACTTGAACTGGTCAGAAATGGAATCAATCCTTTGTCATTTCCGGGGCTTAAATTAGCAATTACAAGTGAGGAATCCAAGCAGATCAACTTTGATGAAAAGCCCAAGGTTATCATATCTGCCAGCGGAATGTGTGAGGCTGGGCGTATCAGGCATCATCTCAAACATAATCTGTGGAGACCGGAATGTACGATATTGTTCGTAGGATATCAGGCAGTGGGAACACTGGGCAGAGCACTGATCGATGGAACCAAAGAAGTGAAACTTTTTGGCGAGAACGTAGATGTACGGGCTGATATCAGACAGCTTGCCGGATTGAGCGGGCATGCTGATAAGAATGGATTGATCGCATGGCTGGATGCTTTTGAACAAAAGCCAAAAAGAGTATTCATTGTTCATGGAGAGGACAGTGTGTGCAATCTTTTCACAGAATGTCTTAAAATCGAACATGGACAAAAAGCATATGCGCCATACTCCGGAACAAGATTTGATTTAATAACAGATGCTATAGAATATGAGGCTGCGCCTGTTACCGTGAAGAAACGTACATCTGTGGTATCAGATGTATTTACCAGACTTTTGGCAGCAGGACAGAGACTGATCGCTGTTATTCATAAGAACGAAGGCGGTGCAAACAAAGATCTGGCGAAATTTGCTGACCAGATCAATACATTATGTGATAAATGGGATAGATAGAGATTGGAGTACAAAGATGAATATAATTGCTGCGGTAGATAATAATTGGGCGATCGGAAATCAGGGAAGTCTCCTGGTGAGCATTCCCAGTGACCAGAAAATGTTTCGACAGATGACCACTGGCAAAGTGATCGTATATGGAAGGAAAACGCTGGGGACTTTTCCACAGGGACAGCCATTAACGGGAAGAACCAACATCATTTTGTCATCAGATATGAAATATCAGGTCAGAGGTGCACAGGTAGTACATTCGCTGGAGGAATTACTGGAGGTGCTGCGAGGTTATGAAAGTGAAGACGTTTATATTGTAGGCGGCGAGAGTGTATACCGCCAGATGCTTCCATATTGTGATACTGCACATATTACAAAGATTGATTATGCTTATCAGGCAGATGCACATTTTCCCAATCTGGATGAAGACCCTGAGTGGAAGGTCACGGCAGACAGTGATGAGTTGACTTATTTTGACCTGGAGTATACTTTTGTAAAATATGAAAGAATTTAGTGATATAACCTGTATTCATAGCCTATATGAATACAGGTTAAAAAATATCAAAAAAGTTATGAAAAAACCACATGTATACAGACTTTTGGGTTGACTTTTTTTATCATCGGGTCAATAATAATTGAAAAGATTACAACAAAAGTTGATGTTGGATCATTACGAAGGGAGATCATGTTATGGAAAAGAAGAATATTGACTGGGCAACTCTCGGATTCGGTTATCATCAGACTGATAAGAGATATGTATCCTATTATAAGGATGGCGCATGGGATCAGGGTGCGTTAACAGAGGATGCTAATATCACTTTGAATGAATGTGCAGGTGTATTTCAGTATGCACAGACATGTTTTGAAGGTTTGAAGGCATATACAACAGAAGATGGACGTATCGTAGTATTCCGTCCTGATTTAAACGAGGCACGTATGCATGACAGTTGTGAGAGACTGGAGATGCCTACACTTCCTGAAGGACGTTTTGTAGAGGCTGTAAAGGCAGTAGTTAAGGCTAATGAAGCTTATGTACCACCCTATGGTTCAGGTGCTACTTTATATGTACGTCCTTACATGTTCGGTTCTAACCCTGTTATCGGTGTTAAGCCAGCTGATGAGTATCAGTTCAGAATTCTGACAACACCTGTAGGACCTTATTTCAAGGGCGGCGCTAAGCCTATTACTATCTGCGTCAGTGATTTTGACCGTGCAGCACCTCATGGAACAGGACATATCAAGGCTGGTCTGAACTATGCAATGAGCCTTCATGCAATTGTAACAGCGCATGCAAACGGATTTGATGAAAATATGTATCTTGATCCTGCTACAAGATCCAAGGTTGAAGAAACAGGCGGTGCCAACTTCCTGTTTGTAACAAAAGACAACAAGGTTGTAACACCAAAGTCAAGCAGTATTCTTCCTTCCATTACCCGTCGTTCCTTAATGGTAGTTGCCAAGGAATATTTAGGACTGGAAGTAGAGGAAAGAGAAGTATACCTCGATGAAGTAAAAGACTTTGCAGAATGTGGTCTGTGTGGTACAGCAGCAGTTATTTCTCCTGTTGGCAAGATCGTTGACCATGGCAAGGAAATCTGCTTCCCAAGCGGCATGAACGAGATGGGACCTGTTACCAAGAAGTTATATGAAACATTAACAGGAATCCAGATGGGGCATATCAAGGCTCCTGAAGGATGGGTAGTTGAAATCAAATAAATTTCATAAAAATTTACAGTCGGGCGGTCTGTGACCGCTCGATTTTTTATTGCGTTATGTCAACAAATATTTTATACTGTTTATAGATGATCAGTATTTAGAAAATGACGGAAGGGCAGTGGAAACATGCAGGAGAAGAAGGGGCAGATGACAGATGGAATTTGGGAGTGTAAGAATCGTTATCTGAAGTTCTCTTGTCAGAGCCTTGAATTTAGCGTGAAGCCTCAGGAACGGGTAGAAGGAAGCTTTAAGATTGAAACCGGAAGTGATGAGGCGAGTGGGGATATTTATTCATCGGATACCAGAATGCAGAGTCTGGCGGTCCATTTTACGGGACGTGAGGCTGTAATTGAGTACTGCTTTGTGACGGGTAATCTTGAAGCAGGAAGTCAGGTACGTGGCGAATTTACCATAATCAGCAGCGAAGGTGAATATACCTTACCATATAAGATCACGGTGCAGAAGATCCAGCTTGAAAGCTCCATGGGAAGTATCCGCAATCTGTTTCATTTTGCCAATCTGGCAAAGGCTGATTGGAGCGAGGCGGTAGATTTGTTCTACTCGCCGGAATTTATCAGTATTTTTCATAAAAATGATAAAGATCTTGAAACAGTATATCTTGGGTTGTCAAGAAATGTGGGAAATGAGGAGAATGTCGAAGAGTTTCTCATAGAAACGAACAAAAAGGCACCCATTCAGTATCAGACAGACATGGAAGGATTTATGCTGGAAGATATTATGGATTCCCAGTCTCGTACATTGGCACTGACCCGTTCCGGCTGGGGCTGTGTCTGCCTGCAGGTAAGAGCGGAGGGTGGATTTATCGAACTGGAGCAGAATCAGATTATGGATGTTGACTTTGCAGATGATCTGTACCGCTTGAACTTTACCATAGATGCAACCAGATTACGCCATGGAATGAATATTGGAAGAATCGTAATTGAAGATACCTGTCATGAAATTGTCATACCTGTACAGGTGATGATGAGGGAAGGACAGGATAAAGAAAAGAAGAGACGTCAGAAGAAACGTGCAGTCATATCACTGGTGCGAAACTATATTGAGATGAAATTCCATAAGATAACAAATAATATCTGGGTGGAACGTGCCAACGAAGCTATTGCACAGCTTAATGAGATAGATCCTGATGATATCATGACACAGTTGTATCAGGTACAGATGCTGGTGACCAGAGAACGTTTTAATGAAGCCAAGTGGTATTTGGACAAGCTGGAACCGGAAGTATTTGGTGACCGGACAGATATACTGGCCAAGTGTTACTATTTATATCTGGAGACATTATTCAATCGTGATGTGAGCTATTTGCAGGCGGTAACGGATGAAATAGAAAATGCATATGGCAGGGACGAGACACAATGGCGTCTGGCATGGTTTCTTATGTATCTGGATGAGGAATATACGGGCAGTCCGGAAGCCAGATGGCATTTTCTACAGGAACAGTTTAAACTGGGGTGTTCCAGTCCGATTCTTTTTTGTGAGTCAGTGCTTCTGTTCCAGAGTCATCCGTCCTTTATTTTACAACTGGGACAATTTGAACAGAATGTGATCTGGTATGCTGCCAAGTATCATATGCTTAACAGCGATATGACGCAGCAGGTACAATATTTATGTGCCAGAGTGAAGAATTATTCTTCTTTACTGTTCCGTACACTCTGTGAGATATACAAGGATGAAAAAGATCCTCAGACAATAGCTGCCATTTGCAGGCTGTTGATTTTAGGGGATAAAAGAGGAAAAGAATATTTTGCATGGTATGAACTGGGTGTATCCTATGAAGTCAGGGTTACCAGATTGTATGAATATTACATGATGTCTCTGGATATTACAGATAACAATATTGTACTGCCTAAAATGGTATTGATGTATTTTGCATATCAGAGCAATCTGGATTATGAACATAATGCCTATTTATATGCCTATGTATTGCATAACAAAGACAGGTATCCGGAGCTGGAGAGAAGTTACAGGATCGCAATGGAGAGATTTGTGGTAGATCAGATCAGATTAGGACATATGAACGAAGATCTGGCATATTTATATGAACAGATACTGGCACCACAGATGTTGCGTGATGATACGGCCTATGCATTTGCTCCACTTCTCTTTATGCACAGGATCACAGTTGAGAATCCCAAGATCACAACGGTTGTCATCATCCATGAGAAGATCAATGGAGAGAGCAGTTATCCGGTAACAGGTGGAACATGCCTGATTCCGATATATGGAAATGAATACAGAGCATTTTTACAGGATGCACAGGGCAATCGTTTTACGAAAAGGATCACATATACGAACCGGCAAATGATGCATACAGACAAACTGCTGTCTTTTGTGGGACCAATGATCGAAGGCAGGCTCAGCTTCGATATGTATTTGTGTGAACAGGATAAGAATTATGTAACGATCACAATGGATAATGTAGGCCGGTTCAAACATCTGGCGGAATCAGAACAGGTCATTGAGAGTTTCAAGAAGGAAATCAGGATCAAACTGCTGCGCTTTTATTATGAAAATGACATGATCGGGGAACTGGATACATTCCTTGATGAAATCGAAGCTGATGAGATGGAATCAGAAGAAAGAGCAGAATTCATACGTTTTCTGATATCCAGAGGAATGTTTGACAAGGCATATTTATGGGTAAAGAGATATGGCATGAGCGGCGTAAATATGAAATCGATCGCCAGACTGATCAGTAAGCGTATTATTTCCAATCAGTTTACGAAAGAGGAATTTCTGATCAATGTATCTTATTATATTTACAGGAATATGAAATATGATGAGAATATTCTGCAATATCTGATGATGTATTATGAAGGGCAGACA
>CAYRAW010000143.1:0-7817 GCA_964422225.1 uncultured Roseburia sp. | reverse complement strand
TCCAAATAGAATCTACTAATTGTCTTTTTCCTAAAGAAATCGACATATTATTCATTAAAAATCACTCCTCTCTTCTGCTCTTAAACGTGATGCCGCTCCTTGTTACTAATCCGGCAGTCCTACACCCCTACATATTTACACTGCTCTCAAATTGAGATATCTGCGAAATCTGCGTTTAGCTGTTTTACACCCTCTTGAATTAACAAAGCTCTCAAACCCCAACAATTGCAAAGTGCTTTCTATGTTGTCGTTTTAGTGTATCCCATTACAATTATTCTATAAAAAGCAGATATAAATTTCAAGAAAAAAAATCACTCAAGCAGCTATTATGTCATCACTGCCCAATAGTGCGCAAGGTATAATTGTGAAAAAACGTAAACAATGCGTATGCAAAAAGCCCCACATGCTTACGGTTTCCCGCAGCATGTGAGGCTCATTCATTTTAATCATTAGTTATTAGCAAACGCCCTGTGCGAGCATGGCATTTACAACCTTCTCAAAGCCTGCAATGTTAGCACCTGCAACATAGTCTGTCTGTCCACCAACAGTTGCATTGTATCTCTTTGCAGCATCGCTGATGTTAGCATAGATTGTTTCCATGATTCCCTTAAGCTTTCCATCAACTTCTTCGAATGTCCAGTGAAGTCTCTCGGAGTTCTGGCTCATCTCTAATGCAGATGTAGCAACACCACCTGCATTGGCAGCCTTACCACCTACGAACAATACACCGTTTGCCTGTAAGTACTTGGTTGCTTCCAATGTTGTAGGCATGTTAGCACCTTCTGTTACGGATGTAACACCGTTGGCAACTAACATCTTAGCATCTTCAAGGTCTAATTCGTTCTGAGTAGCACAAGGCATAGCAAGGTCTACTTTGTACTGCCATACACCATGCTCACCGTTCTGTTTTGCATGATATTCAGCAGATGGTCTTGCTGCAGCATACTCTGTAAGACGTGCACGCTTAACTTCCTTAACTTCCTTTAATAAAGCTACATCAATTCCTTCAGGATCATAAATCCAGCCTGTTGAATCTGAGCATGTAACAACCTTAGCGCCTAACTGATGTGCCTTTTCGATAGCGTAGATAGCTACATTACCGGAACCGGATACTGCACATGTCTTACCTGCAATATCAATACCGTGATCTTTTAATAAAGCATTTGTCAAGTATAACAGACCATATCCTGTAGCTTCTGTACGTGCAAGAGATCCACCATAAGTAAGACCCTTACCTGTCAGAACACCTTCAAAAGATCCACGGATTCTCTTATACTGACCAAACATAAAGCCGATTTCTCTTGCGCCTGTTCCGATATCACCTGCCGGTACGTCAACATCTGCACCGATATATTTGGAAAGTTCTGTCATAAAGCTCTGGCAGAATGCCATGATTTCTCTATCTGACTTACCCTTAGGGTCGAAGTCGGAACCACCTTTACCGCCACCGATAGGAAGTGTTGTAAGGGAATTCTTAAATACCTGCTCGAAACCTAAGAACTTGATAATACCCAGGTTTACAGAAGGGTGAAGTCTTAAACCTCCCTTGTAAGGTCCAATAGAGTTGTTGAACTGTACACGGAAACCTCTGTTGACCTGAACCTGACCCTTATCGTCTACCCATGGAACACGGAACATGATCTGACGATCCGGTTCTGTAATTCTCTCAAGGATTGCATTCTTTTTGTATAATTCCTCGTTTGCCTCGATAACAGGTCTTAAGGAATCTAATACCTCTTCAACAGCCTGTAAAAATTCAGGTTCGCTGGCATTTTTCTTCTTAACTGACTCAAGCACTTCATCTACGTAAGACATTGTAATAAACCTCCTTAGCTGTTCCGCCTCATACATACGGCAACACTTTACTGTACTAAATTTTCCAAGTCATATTATAATCGTTTTTTTTTTCATACACAATCAGAAATCTACTGCAGCGTACATTTTGGTATAATTTGCTGAATTTTATTGTAATATTTTCACAAGATTTTGTATGTTTTATAGGTTTTAAATGTACGTTATATTGTATATTCATTGAATAAATATACAGTGCAATGTATACAGCATTTATCAGTGGCGGAATGTTACCATAATTTTTGTACCTTGATCTACCTCACTGACAACTTCAAGAAGAGCACCATGAACCTGTGCAATATGTTTTACAATGGCAAGTCCAAGTCCTGTTCCTCCTGTTTCTTTGGATCGCGATTTATCTACTCTGTAGAAACGCTCAAAGATTCTTTCCTGATGTTCCTTGGGAATTCCAATTCCATTATCCTGCACCGAAAGTACAACTCCCTCTTTGGTCCTTGCAACTGCTACTTCTACTTCGCCATTCTTTTTATTATAACGTATAGCATTATCACAGAGATTATAGACCAGTTCTTCTATCATCTGCTTATTTGCCTTTATTAACTGACTGGAGCCATTTGCAGATATCGTCACTCCGTGATTCTGTGCATTTACCTGCAGCATCTGTACACAATTCTGTGCAATTGCATACACATCCAGTTCTTCAAATTCCGGTGTTGATTGTATTGCATCCAGTTCTGATAGCCGGATAATATCATTGATCAGAGTCAGCAGTCTGTCTGCATTCTGATGAATGGCTTTTGCAAAATTAACAATATTATCTGCGTCTACAAGGTTGTTCTCCATCAGTTCTGCATATCCGGATATGGATGTCAGCGGGGTCTTCAGTTCATGGGATACATTTGCCGTAAATTCCTGACGCATAGTAGCACTCTTCATAATATCCTCATGCTGCTTACGTATCGTAGCTATAAAAGGCTTCAGTTCTTCATATACCTCCACTGAATCCAGATCATCCATATGCTCTGCGACTTTTTCAATAGGAGAAATCATACGGTTCGTGATAAACCTTGCCAATGCAGCACATATGATGAGTAACAGAATAACAATAAAAAAGATCAGGGGAAGCATACGTATTAAAATTCCCCATATATTGCTTGCCTGTTTGGACACTCGGATAATATAACCATTTTCATTTGCCACTGCGCAATAGAATAAATTCTCAGATAATGTATCTGAATTGCGGATTGCCTCTCCTTCACCGGATGACAATGCCTCTTTAATCTCTTCTCTCTGTGCATGGTTCTCCATCTGCGTTGCATCAGCACAGTTATCATATTTCACTGTACCATCATTCTCAATTACAGTAATACGCAATTCATTATTTAATGAATTGAAATAACTCCATGCCATATCTTCTCCATCTGAAATATCAGATATCAGATATGCATAAGAACGTATCTCACTCATGACCTGTTTTTTGAGCATATCATAAGATACCCCCAATGTAAGCAGTAATGTCTCCAGAATTGCAATAGCAGCCAAAACCATGCAATGCAGGTAAATTTTCTTCTTCATATCTACTCTCCCGTTACTCTAACATATATCCAACGTTTCGAATTGTCTTAATACGGTTACCAGTATCGCCCAGTTTCTGTCTGAGCGTTTTAATATGCATATCTACAGTACGTGTCTCACCACTATAATCTGTTCCCCAGATACGATTCATGATATTTTCTCTGGTCAGCACAATTCCTACATTATCCAGGAACATTTTGAGTAATTCATATTCTTTAAAAGTCAATTCACACGTTTTATCATTTACATAGACTGCATGCTTTTCATCATCCATCGACAGTTCATCCAGACTCAGTATCTTTTTCTCTTCCCTGCCTTCACTGCTGCGACGAAGAAGCGCACGTACACGGGCTATTAATTCCATTACGCCAAAAGGTTTCGTCAGATAATCATCCGCTCCCATATCCAGACCTTTTACTTTATCAATTTCTGTTGTTCTGGCTGTGACCATGATGATCGGAATATGAGCTGCCCTTGGATTATGTCGCAGTTTCTGTACGATCTGTAGTCCATCTTCATCAGGCAGCATAACATCAAGTACGGCAAGTGACGGCACTTTATCCTCCATTGCTGCATAAAAGTCCTTTGCATTGGTAAAGCCTTTCACCTCATAGTTGCTGTTCTTCAAGGCAAATGTCTCGATTTCCAGAATATCATTATCATCCTCCACTACATAGATCGTTGCCATCTGTTCTCCTTCCCTGTACAGGCATTCTGCACATATCACTTTGTATTTTTCTTAATATCTGTCCCGGATATATAAATAAGACAGCGGCATAACCGCTGTCCCACAATTGTCTGATAACTGTTTCTTCTTTTCACAATCCAAATCTTTAAGGTAATTCATACTTTTTCAGATAGTTATGAAGTCTGATGTCAAACTCGCTGCCTTTACCCTTAGGAAGCGTATCTACATACTCATGTGCATGTGTCTCATCTTCCTTTAGCTGCATGACGCTGATCGCGATATTGGAACAATGGTCTGCTATTCTCTCATAGTTGTTTGTAATATCCGATAATACGAAACCAAGTTCCACTGTGCATTTACCTTTGCGCAGACGCTTCGTATGGCGCTTCTTCATTTCTTTCTGAATTACATCGATCGCTTCTTCAAATGGCTCTACATGCTTTGCTTCTTCCACATCTTCATTTTCGAAAATGTTAACTGACATATCTACAATGTCACTGACAGCCCTGGAAAAGATCTGCAGCTCTTCTATCGCCTTATTGGAGAAATTCTGCTCTTTCTTCTGCATTTCTTTTGCAGCATCCACCAGATTGATCGCATGATCAGAAATTCTTTCAAAATCACCAATACTGTGCATCAGCATTGTCATTTTCTTAGAATCCTTCTCACTTAAGTTTCGGCTGGATAATTTCACAAGATATCCGCTGATCTCATCATCATACTGGTCTACCAGATTCTCCTTAAACTCTACATCTGCTGCAATTTCCTTATCATAATTGACAAACAGTCCCATTGCCTCCTGCAGGGAAGCTTTGGTGATCTCTGCCATCTTTATAACATAAGAATATGCCTGTTCCAATGCAAAAGAGGGTGAACTTAAGAAACGCTCGTCCATTCTGACAAAATCTTCCTGCTGTTTTGCCTGTTTCAGTTCTTCTTCATCTACACGGATCACCATATAAGAGAGCTTCTCTAACAAACTTGAAAGAGGAAGCAATACAATCGTAGCAGCTACGTTAAAGCACGTATGAATAACTGCTATACCTGCCTTATTGGCTGCATCTCCCAGAAATTCAAAATGTACGAAACTGTTGACCGTATAGAACACGATCATAAATATTGTAGTTCCGATAATATTGAAAAGAAGATGTACAACTGCTGCACGTTTCGCATTCCTACTGGTTCCTACAGAAGACATGATCGCTGTGATACAGGTTCCAATGTTCTGTCCCATAATAATCGGAATTGCAGCTGAATAGCTGACTCCACCAGTATCACATAATGCCTGTAGAATACCTACTGAAGCAGACGAAGACTGAATGATCGCTGTAAACACCGTACCTACGATCATACCGAGTACAGGATTTGTGAACATCGTAAAAACACGTGTAAACTCTGGAACATCTTTTAACGGTTCCACTGCCGCAGACATGGCTTCCATACCATACATCAAAATGGCAAAACCAATACAGATCGTACCGATATCCTTTTTTTTACTATCTTTGATGAACATAACCAGGATAATCCCGATCAATGCAAGAATAGGGGAAAAAGAACTCGGTTTTAACATCTGAAGCAACAGATTATCACCTTCAATACCTGTCAGACTAAGCAGCCATGAGGTAACTGTCGTACCAATGTTTGCACCCATGATAATACCAATTGCCTGTGAAAGCTTCATAATGCCTGAATTTACAAAACCAACTACCATTACTGTTGTCGCTGATGAGGATTGAATAACTGCCGTCACTCCGGCGCCGAGAAGAACAGCTTTCCATTTACTGTTCGTCAAATTCTCCAGAATTTTCTCAAGTTTACCACCCGATGCTTTCTCAAGGCCCTCGCTCATAATGTGCATTCCGTAAAGGAACAGTGCCAAACCGCCTATCAAAGACAACACACCAAATAAATTCATAATAGGTCTCCTTCGATAATTATTTTACATGCTTTATCCAATTCAACCTAATTATACGATATAATATCATCTTTGTGTAAAAAAAATTACCTTTTTCATGTAAAATCTATGTAAAAAGGCGAAATCGCAATGGATTTCGCCTTTCCTTTCCAGAAATTTCATTATACTCTGTTGTAATTGATCAGACATCCTTTCAGAATAATCTGTCTTTCTTCATCTGTAAGTTCTCCAAGAGTCAGATCAAATTCCTTCTTCTCACCCTTACCAACAACATAAGCCTTGATCACAGGAGCTTTCTCTTCTACAGCCTTTCTGATACCCGGAATAAAGAGATAATCCAGATTCTTAAATGGAAGCTCACCTTCCTTGATAATGAATGGGAGCATACCCCAGTTGATCAGATTAGAACGATATCTCTTCGTAGCATACTCATTGGCAATATTAGCCCAGCCACCAAGTACCTTCTGACAGCTTGCAGCCTGCTCTCTTGCAGAACCATCACCAGGCTTTACAGCAAAGATCGTACTGCCGATACCTGTATTCTTGCTGTCTGCTTCAGGTGTGATCTCTTTCATCGCCTTCCATGCATCCTCAAGTTCCGGGAATGCTTCTAATGGACAGTTCTCTGCTTCTCTGGCTTTTTCCGCCTTCTGTACTTCCTTGGCCAGACCTACATAATGAGGGTCTTTTCTGGAGAGTGTGAACTCTGCAAGTCCCAGAGGATTAGAACGATAAGAAGAAGTTTCGCCGGAAGGAATCAGTTCGTCTGTTGTTGTAACAGGGTCATGGATCTCAGATACGACTTTGAGAAGAAGATTATCTGTCAATGCTACCATTGCAGGCCAGTCCTTGATATTAGGACCGAACTTGATCTCAACGCTCTCATCAGCCACACCATGAGAATCAAATACGCGGTTCTCATAAATCTTCTTATCAAAGAAATATTTATATTTGGTAAAGTCGCCATCAAACTCAGTTGCCGGAGTCAGGAAACCTTTATTAGCTGCTGTTGCGGCAATAGAACGTGCATCCATCAGTGCCACAGATGCGATCTGACCGCTCTGAAGCTTGGAACCTTCTCTGTTTGGGAAGTTTCTGGTGGAATGACGAATGGAAAGGGCATTGTTAGCCGGTGTATCTCCAGCACCGAAACAAGGTCCACAGAATGCAGTCTTAAGGACAGCACCCGTTTCCATCAACTTGGCTGCACAGCCGTTCTTGATCAATTCCATATAGATTGGCATGGATGCAGGATATACACTCAGTGTAAATTCATCTGGTCCAATGCTTGCATTTGTCAGAATATCAGCGGCTGCACAGATATTCTCAAATCCACCGCCTGCGCAACCTGCGATAATACCCTGTTCTACATAGAGCTTACCATTGATCACTTTATCTTTTAGTTTAAAATCAACTGCACCATCCAGACTTACTAATGCCTTTTTCTCGCAGTCATCCAGAATATCCATCAGGTTAGCATTCAGTTCTTCAATCGTATAGGTATTGCTTGGATGGAAAGGCATTGCGATCATAGGTCTGATGGTACTAAGGTCAATCTTAATACAGCCATCATAGTATGCTACTTCGCCAGGATTGAGTTCCTTATAATCCTCACTTCTGCCATGGATATCATAGAAATCCTTAATTGCAGAATCTGTCTTCCAGATAGAGGACAGACATGTAGTCTCTGTCGTCATAACATCAATGCCGATACGGAAATCAGCAGAGAGGTTCTCTACGCCAGGGCCTACAAATTCCATTACTTTATTCTTCACGTAGCCGTTCTTAAATACAGCACCGATGATAGCCAGTGCAACGTCCTGAGGT
>CAYRAW010000142.1:0-7929 GCA_964422225.1 uncultured Roseburia sp. | reverse complement strand
CCAGAGTCCGGTCTTTGATGATCTGACTCATATACTGGCTTCCGGCTAATGTCTTACTACAGATTACCATTCCAGAGGTGTTACGGTCGAGACGATTACATATGGATGGCTTGAATGTATTAAGAGATTCAGGAGTGATGGCTTTTCTGGATAACAGGTAACCAATAAGCCATTCATTTACACTGTCATCATTAGAGGAGGCACGTTGTGAAAGGACACCGGCAGGTTTATTGGCTATCAGAATCTGATCATCTTCATAAACTATGGAAACCGTGTTTAATTTATGATAAGCATGTTCGTAGGAATTTGTCTGTGGCGATTCTGTTTTGCCGCTGAATTTACTGATTGTTTCATCAGCCAGAAACAGCTTTACTTCATCGTTCAGGGATAATTTTTCCTTACCATCACACTTTTTCCCATTTAATACTATGTTTTTTTTACGCATCATTTTATAAAGAAAACTGTCAGGCGCTTCTTTTAGCAATTTTTTTAAATATTTGTCAAGCCTCTGCCCCGCTTCATTAGGACCTATTTGAAACTGCTGCATATAATTTACCTTTCATCCTATAAAGAAATATCACACATTAAGGAGATAAGTTCCTCATCATGTTTTGCAGTATCTATTGATTGAAGCTGTTTTAAACGTTCTTCAAACATTTTATAATCGTTACTGCCGAAAATTTTGATATTTATATTTTTCAGACCATTTTGTGACAGAATACCTTCTATGTGCTCCTTACAGGCGTTTATATCACATTTCTCAAACTCGGAAAATCCAATCAGGTTAGAACCTTTTACTGCAAAACAGGTAATTGGATAGTTTTTCTGATAAGAAGTCAGGTACAGGTGATATATTACGGGTACATTGCCGATGCTTTTTTGTATCTTATTATAGATGTCGGTATTATAAGAAGGTGTCTTTAAAAACATGATCATTGATACTGTATTGCGGCTTGCAGGGAGCAGAGCTAACACTGCGATAACTGAAAAAACATTTTCTCTGGTTTTGGTTAACAGATAGCCAATAATGAAAATAGCTACAGCCACAGCGTAACTGATCAAAGTCTTTATGGTAGAAAATTTCTTTTGCCTGAAAAGATAATCCGATTCGCCTTTCTGCGGCAGATTTATTTTTTTCATGTAAATTAATACTCCTTTGTTTATTTCATAAAGCGCATTATATAAAGAATCCATTGATGCGGTATGATCTTGGCTAATACATAGAACATTTTTATATATGGATTGTATACAGAGACTCTCTTTTTGTGGAAGGAATCGCAAATAGCCTGTTCCACCACCTTCTCAGGAGATGCCATAGTAAGTTTTTTTACGGCAAGTGTTTTACCGTCTTTTTCAGCAATATCAAAGAATGGTGTGTCTACGGGTCCGGGGCAAACCGCAGTTACGTAAATTTTACGTTGTCTTAATTCCTCACTGAGCGCTCTGGACAGGCTGTACACATAGGATTTTGTTGCAGCATATACCGCAAAATCGGGCTGTGGCATAAATGCAGCACTGGAAGCCAATTGTATGATCCTACTGTTCTTTTTCATATAAGGGAGACACATATAGGTCATTTGTGTCAGGGCTTTACAATTGACATCGATCATCCCAAGTTCTTCATCCATATTCAGTTTTGAAAACTTCCCCATAACGCCATAACCGGCACAGTTTACCAACATACGGATCACGGGTTTTTCTTCTGCTAACAGTTTCCTGAGGCGGAGCATGTGTGACTGATCGGTAACATCCATATCCAAAATGCGGGTTGTATGTTCCATACATTCGGCAACCTGTAACATAGCCTCTTTCCTACGGGCAATAAGCCAGATTTCATCAACAGAATCAAATACATTATCAAGCTGAAGGGCAAATTCTAATCCCATTCCTGAAGAAGCACCTGTTATCATAATAATGTTCATATTGTCTAATCTCCTTTCTAAATGTGGATATTAACGTTTTTTCTTTTTTACATTTCCTTTATATTCTTTTTTCACTGAGTGAAATGATTTTTTATCCTGAGTTTGTTTGTCAAAAGATTTTTTTGTATGATTTTTGCGGTCAGTTGTTTCAGAAGAAATCTTACGGGGTTTGATGAGACATTTCTTATCAAATCCGATCAAATCTTCTCTTCCCGCCAGTTTCAGAGCTTCTTTGACCAACTCATAATTTTTAGGATTACGATATTGGATCAAAGCTCTTTGCATAGCCTTTTCATGTGGATTTCGACAGACATACACTGATTTCATGGTAGTTGGGTCAATGCCGGTGTAGTACATGACTGTTGACATAGTGGATGGTGTCGGGTAGAAATCCTGAACCTGTTCAGGCATATAACCTAAATCACGCAGATATTCTGCCAGTGCAACTGCCTCTTTGAGTGTGGAACCGGGATGCGAAGACATAAGGTATGGAACCAGAAATTGATTTTTACCGAGCTGTTCATTCAGCTTTTTATATTTTCTGGTAAATGCCTCATATACTGCATTTTCCGGTTTTCCCATTTTGCTTAGTACAGTATCACAGATATGTTCAGGAGCTACTTTAAGCTGTCCACTGATATGATGTTCTACCAGTTCCCTGAAAAAGGCATCATCCTTATCTAACATAAGATAGTCAAAACGAATACCGGAACGTACGAATACCTTTTTAACCCTGGGTAAATCTCTGAGTTTACGTAAGAGAGATAAATAGTCAGAGTGATCTACTTCCAGATTAGGACATGGTTTAGGGCAAAGACATTGCCTATGCTTACAAACACCAACTTTGAGCTGCTTTTGACAGGATGGCTGACGGAAATTAGCAGTTGGTCCACCTACATCGTGTATATAACCTTTAAATTCCGGATCCTGTGTGATCAGTCTGGCCTCTTCAATGATGGAATCGTGGCTTCGAACCTGAATTGTACGTCCCTGATGAAATGTTAAAGCGCAGAAATTACAGCCGCCAAAGCATCCTCTGTTGCTGATGAGGGAGAATTTAATCTCTTTGATAGCAGGAATACCACCGTCTTTTTCGTAAACAGGATGATAAGTGCGCACATAAGGTAAGGCATAGATATCATCCATTTCCTGAACACTTAGAGGAGGTTGTGGTACGTTCTGAACCACATAAACACCCTTTGGATAAGGCTCAACAAGGGTTTTGCCATTGAACGGGTCGGTATTCTCATGCTGTATTTTAAAACTTTGGGCATATAATTTTTTATCTGCAGACATATCAGAATAAGATGGCAGCAGTTCATAATCATACAGGCCGGAAATATCTTTTGTTTTGTAAACAGTACCAGGAATAAAGCTGATATCCTGAACTGCTATACCACTGTTCAATGCATCAGCAATTTCAATAATTGATCTTTCTCCCATTCCGTAGGAAATAATATCAGCCTGACTATCCAAAAGAATGGAACGTTTAAAAGAATCAGACCAGTAATCATAATGAGCCATACGGCGTAGACTGGCTTCAATTCCACCAATAATGATAGGTGTTTTTTTGTAAGTACGGCGTATCAGATTGCCATATACTACAACAGCATGATCAGGGCGCTTATAAGGTTTCCCTCCCGGAGTATAGGCATCTGTTTCCCGGTGTTTTTTTGAAACATAATAATGATTTACCATAGAATCCATATTCCCGGAAGAAACGAGAAATCCCAGGCGTGGCTCACCCAGTACTGTAATACTCGCATCATCTTTCCAATCCGGTTGGGCGATAATTCCTACGGAATAGCCATGTGCCTGTAAAAGTCTGGTTATTATAGCATGACCAAAAGAAGGATGATCTACATAAGCATCTCCTGAAATATATACGAAATCCAGCTGCTTTAGTCCTAATTCTTCTACTTCGGCCCGATTGATCGGTAAAAATCCATTTTGTATTGACAATTTTTTTACTCCCTCTCCTGATATAATTGCTCTATTTCCTCTTTGGTAAGTGAGCGGTATTCTCCTTTTGGCAAAGCCGGATCTAAAGTCAGGCGGCCCATGGAGATACGTTTTAAATATGTCACTTCCGCGCCAATTGCATGAATCATACGTTTGACCTGATGAAAACGTCCTTCTGTAATGGTAAGATTCAGGCAAAATTTATCGGTATCCTGATTTAAAAGTTCTGCCTTGGCAGGCAAGGTATCTTTCTCATCTCCGATGTCTATGCCGTTTCTAATATTTTCAAGTTTTTCTTCTGATATAGTTCCCTGACATTCTACGTAATAGGTTTTGGCAACGTGCTTTTTAGGTGAAAGTAACTGATGGGATAAATCGCCATCATTGGTAATCAGTAATAACCCTTCCGTATCTTTATCCAAACGACCGACCGGAGACAGATTCCTCCCTGCGGCTGTAGTAAGCAATGACATTACGGTAGGTTCATGTGCATCTTTTGTTGCGGTTATTACACCAGCAGGTTTGTGCAGCATGTAATAATAATATTGATTGTACTGCAGGGATCTGCCGTCACAGGTAATGGAATCCTGCATTTCGTTTACCTGAAATTCCGGGCGATTTACGATTGTTGAATTAACAGCAATTCTGCCCTTTTTAATATAATCCTTTACCTGACTCCGGGAACCAAGCTCTACCTGAACCAGAAATTTATCCAGTCTCATTCTTTTCCTTTCTTTCTTTAATTTATGTTCTGAATTAATATTTGTTTTCATAAAGTTATAACAAAAAGGTTTCGGTGAATTTGGTGAAAAATATAAAAATCATATGCCTTTTTATTCTAATGGCAATTATTTTATGGAATCCGGCTGAAACCTGTCGATATGCATTTGAAGGTTTGACGCAGTGGAGTACACGCATGGTGCCAACACTATTTCCCTTTATGGTATTAAGCTCTCTTATGATTTACAGTGGCGCAGACAAACAGTTGGGTAAAATATTATCCTATATACTTAAACCGTTTTTAAAATTAACTGATTATGGAATATATGCTGCAACTATGGGATTTCTGTGTGGATTTCCCATGGGAGCAAAAGTAGTGAGCGAATTATATATAGCCCGTAAAATAACTGAAAAAGAAGCACAGTTATTAATTGCATTCTGCAACAATATAGGACCTGCATATTTTCTGGGACTTATCCTGCCTATCCTGCATATTCTGGGCTATCACAGTACCATACCCTTCCTGTTTGGAATGTATGGAATTCCATTTCTGTATGGTGTATTGCTTTCTTACTGGTATATGAAAAAAAATAAAACACCTTTGATGCAGCAAAAAGCGAAAACAGAATGCATGAACAACTCAACGGCAGAATTGTTAAGCAAAGTGTGTATGGATAACATACAGGCGATTCTGCTCCTTGGCGGTTATGTGACTTTTATTAATGCATTCAGGGTTATCTTTGACTGTCTGCCTATGACACATAATATGGCAGTTGTTCTGGGATGCTTCCTTGAAATTATAAGTGGAATACCTAATATATATTCAAGCAGCTTAATCACTGCCGGCAAAATGTTCTGGATCATGAGCTGCCTTAGCTTTAACGGAATATCCTGTATGATTCAGGCTGGAAGTTTCCTTGAAAAGGCAAAATTACCAGTCTGGCATTATATTTTCCACAAATTGATTCTTACAGGTATCTCTATGACTTACTATTTCCTTTTATTTAAAATGTTACCACATTAGATACGGTTGCCAAGTCGTATTGATTTAAAACTTTAAATATAATTGAATTTTGAGAACTTAGCGGAACGTTGACTAGGATAGTCATCGCACCGTTTTCTGATGACCATGGCTGATATATTGACCAGGTAAGTCCATTATCCAGAGAATAACTGTAATACATCAGGGGCGTTTCATTGTCTGCAGCAGTCACTGAACACGATATAAGATGTTTGGATTTATCAGCATTAAGCAACATGGCATTTACATAAACAGGTGCAGTTGTATCCTGGTACATTCTACTTTGCGGAACAGGAACAGCTAATGGAGTATAATCTGCATAACTGCTTTGATTGTCTGATGAAGTCAATCCAAAATATTTTGCAACAGCCCTTGCGTCACGCTCTCCAAATTCTCTTAGAGTTTCATTTGATTGAAGATTGACAACATCACATGCATGATCAACGTAGCAATGTTCTACAATAATTGCCGGAATGTTGACCAAACCACATTGACGTATAATACCATAATAATCATTGCCGGTTTTACCAACTTTTGTTTTAATGCCTCTGTTCAGAATTCCCATTTCCTGAAATTCTTTTAAAAACTCATTTCCAACACTATAACCTTGACTGTATTCTTTACCAGTTGATGGAATCCACACCTCTGCACCATATAAGGAGTGATCCTCAGATGCATTAAAATGAAGTGAAAATAAGAAATCAGCGCCTACGTTTTGGGCAAATTGAGCACGTTCCTTCAATGACATGGAAACATCTGCTGTATGTGTCAGATATACTTTGACATTTTGATACTGTTCCAAATATGCCCTCATATACATAGCTACGATCATATTGTAATCTTTTTCAGGAATAGGCAGGTAATCGGTACCAAGGTTATCTCCTCCATGCCCTGGATCGATCACAATAACAACAGGCTCTGCTGCCTTAACTGATACGGGAGTGCTGCATACTGCCACAATTCCTAAAGATATAACAGTTAATAAGGTAAATAACATTTTTTTCATAAAAATCCTTCTTTTACGACAAAACCCACAGCATACTGTGGGTTATCTATACGTGTTTTGCAGTTTTCCTGCCTGATTCTGAAATTATATAACATCTAAATTTTCAGCCTCTTCTGTAGTGCCAGAAGTTGGAGTTTCTTCTTCTACAGGGTTTAACTCTGCTCTGTTTGCAGAAACAATACTGTCAATTTGTCTTAGATTAGCCAGCATTGTACTATAATCATTAGTAGATACTTCAATGGAGTGAGTAATAATATTACCAAGATTAGCAAGAATATCATCTGTATATTGCATTGCAGCGGCCTTCACTCCATTTGCTTCTGTTGTTGCATTATCCAGAATTTCCTGTGCCTGCTTCGTTGCTAATTCCACGATCTCATTAGCCTGCGCATATGCCTGTTGCATGATCTGATGTTCACTGATCAATTCATTTGTCTGGACAGTGGCATTATCAATTAATTCCTGGGCTTTTTGCTTTGCATCGTTTAAAATAGCTTCCTTATTACTGATTATTTTCTGGTAGCGTTTGATTTCTTCGGGTGTCTTCATTCGAAGTTCTCTCAAGAGTTCATCAATTTCTGCTTTATTGACCATTATAATATCAGTAGAAAAAGCTTTGTATTTACAATTGTCAATATATTCTTCGATTTCATCAATTAATTGTTCGATTCTGCTGCTCATAGCAATCCTCCATATTTGTCTGATTTAATTGTGCGATTATTTGAACAATTTCTATATTTCTCATATACAAGCTCAGTAACAAAATCAGGAACACACTGGGAAATATCTCCGCCAAAAGATGCAATCTCTTTTACACTGGAGGAACTTAAGTAGGCATATTCCAAACTTGTTGTCAGAAAGACAGTGTCTAGTGCACCATTGGACAGTTTGCGGTTAGTCTGTGCAATCTGAAGTTCATATTCAAAATCTGTTATAGCACGAAGACCGCGGACAGATACATGAATGTCTTTTTGCTTTGCATAATCTATCAATAATCCGTTAAAAGAATCTACTTCAACATTAGGCAGATCCTTAGTTGCTTCTTTTAATATACTAACACGTTCCTCAACAGAAAACAACGCATTCTTAGACTTATTGTCCAAAACACTCACAATGAGTGTATCGAACATCTGAGAAGCACGGCGGATCACATCTAAGTGTCCTAAAGTCATAGGATCAAAGCTTCCTGGGTATATTGCAGCTTTCATAGTATTTGTATTAACTCCTTACAATAAATACATGTTTATTTGTCTTGTATATTTTTTCTTTTTCAATCGTAAAGCCAAAGTTTTCTACAT
>CAYRAW010000141.1:0-7937 GCA_964422225.1 uncultured Roseburia sp. | reverse complement strand
GTGGATACTCAGAATAATACATCATTACTGCCCGTTCTCCATAATAGGTGTATATTTCCTGTCCCGCCAGATCAAACAGCTCCGGAACTCCATCACCCGTTACATCAAGCAATGCAAATGCAGTACTATAATCTTTCATTATTTCCAATTGATCTGCATACGCTTTGGCGAACTTATCCAGATTTTCCAAAGCCTTCTGTTTTTCCGTCTTAGCAGGCTGAACAGAACTGATCAGGTACGGACCCGGAATATAGTAATCACCATTAAGATCTACCCTGTAGAATCCATTGTCTGTTATTCCCGTTACAGTCACATTCACAAATCGTTCCAGGTATGCAACAACGCCACTGTTAACATCCGGCGTTGCATACACCGGCGTTCCAGATGTGGTATACATTTTTACATCTGTCTGCGTTATTCCATACGCATATGCCTTTATTGGCTGTACCATGCTAAATAACAAGCTGCATATCAACACACCTATTGCAAGCAATCTATAATTTCTTATCTTTGTTCTGTACATATTCATCCCTCTTCCACGAATTACATAAATTTTTTACGTAATTGACTACGTCAGTCATTTTATATTATTATTATAAATTCGTTTCAAAAGAGTGTCAATGCATATTCTATATCTATTGTAAATCCTTAAAATGAAAAGACTTTCTGCCTTCTGCATAGTCACCGACAATCTGTCCGGAACCAAAGAGTTTGTACTTATATGTAACGAGTCCTTCCAGACCGACCGGTCCTCTGGCATGGATCTTACCTGTACTGATACCTACCTCTGCTCCAAATCCATAGCGGAATCCATCTGCAAACCGGGTAGAACAGTTCTGATAAACACCTGCTGAATCAACCATTCTCATAAAATATTCTGCTGCCTTTATATCTTCTGTAATAATGCAGTCTGTATGATGTGATCCATAGCGGTTAATATGCCATATGGCCTCATCAATATTGTCAACTGCCTTTGCAGAAATGATCAGATCCAGATACTCGGTTGCAAAATCCTCTTCAGTTGCAACTTCGCTTCCATATTTGTCTGCAATATCCTGTGTTGCCCTCAGAGAAATTCTGTATTCCTCAAACGCTTTCTGTAATGGCGGCATTAATCTGTCAAGCGCATCCTTATGTACCAACAGTGTTTCTACCGCGTTGCAAGCCGCTGTATATTGTGTTTTGGCATCAATGATAACGGGAATTGCTTTCTCCAGATCAAAATCCTTGTCTACATATATGTGACAGATTCCGTCTGCATGACCCAGTACCGGAATTTTGGTATTATTCATAATATACTGTACAAAAGCATTGGAACCTCTTGGAATCAGCAGATCTACTGATTCATGGCACGCCAGAAGTTCTGCGATCTCATCACGCATTTGTGCCTGAAACAGGCAGCTTTCCGGTAAACCACTTGACAAAGCAGCCTCATAAATAAGTGAGAACAGCACTTTATTTGTTTCTCTCGTCTCACTTCCGCCCTTTAAAATTGCACAGTTACCGCTCTTGATACACAAAGATGCAATCTGTACCATAGCGTCCGGTCTTGCTTCAAAAATAACTCCTATCACTCCAATGGGGCAAGTCTCCCGCACAAGTGTAAGACCTTCATCCAACTGTCGTTTTAACTGTATTTGAAAAAGAGGATCCGGCAATTCGATCAGATTATGGATTCCTGCAACAGCATCTGTCAGTTTCGTTTCACTGAACTTTAATCTCTTGATCACAGCAGATGATATTTCCTCCACTTTGGCACGTTCCATATCCTTTTCATTTGCTTCGAAAATGCTCTCCTTATTGGTCAACAAAACTTCTGCGATCTTCTCTAATGCTGCATTTCTCACCGTAATATCTGTTGCTGCCATTTTAGGGCTGTCAAGTTTCATCATGGCTGCCTGTTCACGAATCGTCATCCTTATCTCCTCCTCAATTGTTCTATACTTCAATGTCATCAAAAATAACAGGAATCATTCCCTTCAATTCTTTCAGTAGTGGAATGGTCACTTCCCTCATCTGTGGATGTACATCTGCGGGTACACGTAATTTGAAAAAGTTGCGCCACTCACGGTAATTAGCTGAAACCGTAATTTCTGTCTTGGTACTGTTAGGCAATACTGCTCTTGCGATCTGTGGTGTGGCACCCAGTTCAAGTAATCTCATATAATGGCGTTCTGCATCTTCCATTGCACTCTTCCATTCTGCAAGAACCAGTGCTATCTCTTCCGCAGACATCTTCTTCATCTTGTTATCCAGCATAATACCAGGTTCCAGATCAATAAATGCACACTCAGCACCAAACTTATCCTTTGCATAATTACAGTATCTTGTGCTTTCCTGAGCAAAAGATGCAATTCTATGGCGTACCAGTTCATGACTGACTCCTCTGTCTACAGTAAATTTTACTGATAAAAAGGAATGTTCGATCATTGCCTCATGTCCATTGCGGATCAGCATTGCTACAAATTTTTTAGCCGATTCACCATCTTCTGTAATATAATCTTCACTTTTATAGCATACTCTTCCTATTTTTTCAATATGCTGTAATTCACGGATTCCTCCCTCTGAAACCGAAGTCAGTATTTCATAAGTTGCTTTTATTTTATTCATCTTAATAACCATGCCTTTCTAAAATGCTATACTCTCAGGAAAGAATATATAATTTTTTCTGTTACTATTTTATCCATTTTTACATCATACTGTCCATGTTGAAATGGTTCTACAATCTGTCCTGCAAATGCCAGTGCCATAAGCGTTATCTGCCTTTTGTCCTGCAAATACCTGTCATAATAACCTTTTCCATACCCTATACGATATCCGTCCGTTCCAAACGCGACACCGGGCAGAACCATCAGTGTATCTTCTTCCTGATGGAAAAAATATTTTGCAGATTGCTCAGCTTTAGGCTCCAGAATTCCCTTATAACCTTTTTCTAACTGCTTTACCGAAACAACCTGATAGAATTCCATACTGCAATTGGCAGTACACGTTTTGGGGAAATACACCTTTTTCTTTTTCAGAATGGCATCATCAAATAACTCTTTTGTCATAACTTCATGGCGATAATCTGCATATAGTAAAACATGTTCTGCTTCTTCATATTCCGGTGTTCTTACTACCTGCTGGATAATCTGCCTGCTTCTGTCCGTGACTTCACTCAATTCCATCTGGTTTCTAAATGTCAGGATTTCTTGTCTGATTTCCTGTTTTGTCTTCATCTGCTTCATGCCTTTCTCTAGTGTCCTTTATGACCGTACTTCTCCCCAAGATTCACAATGGTTCCATCCGGTTCCTGAATTGACATATTATCAAGCTGGCTCTTCAGATTATTTCGAACACTGGCAATATATTCTGCTCTCAGCTTTGCCTGTTCAACTTTTTCCTCATCTGTCAAACCTTCCGCCTTGGACTTATGATACAGCTCATTGATCCTGTTGATTCTCTCCTGCATATTCATGGATAACTAACCTTGCCTTTCAGTCTTCTATTTATGTAGATTGTCTACAAATTCGGCAAAGTCAAAATCATCATTTTTATTTGCCTTAAAAATGGTTCCATAATTTCTGCCTTCTATAATGCGGTGGATAACTCTTACATCTTTTCCATTGGCAATTACCATATCCGCACCGGAATAAGTAGCAATCCTGGCAGCAGTCAGTTTCGTTTCCATACCACCTGTACCACTGTCACTTCCTGTTGTACCTTTTCCCATACTGATCAGCTCATCTGTAAGACTGTCCACTCTGTCTATAAACCGGGCATTGGGATTCTTATGTGGATCATCTGTATACAATCCATCAATATCTGATAACAGGATCAACAGATCAGCCCCTGTCAATGCAGTAACAATTGCCGATAATGTATCATTATCGCCTATTACATCCTCAATTTCAAATGTTGAGATCGTATCATTCTCATTTACAACAGGAATGACACCCAAATTCAACAGTTCACTAAACGTATTATGTGCATTATAACGATTCAGATCTGCAACGATTGTATTTCTTGTCATCAGTATCTGGGCTGCCAGATGCCCATACTCTGAGAAGATTCTCTGATACGTTGTCATCAACTGTGCCTGTCCGATCGCAGCACAAGCCTGTTTCTGCGCAATTGTATCGGGTTTTGGAATATGCACTGCCTTTCTTCCGCATGCGATCGCTCCGGAAGTTACCAGTATAACATCTTTTCCCTGATTTCTGATATTGCATAATTCACGTACCAGAATATCCATTTTTATATAATCAAGATCTCCTGTTTCAGGATGCTGTAAAGAAGAAGAACCAATCTTTACAACCACTCTTTTCTTATCTTTTAATTTACTACGTAAGTCATCCACTTTTATAAGCCTCCATCATTGTCCATACTAATGATTTTTATTTTAAAGCAAGTTATATCATTATGCAAGTGGGGAATAATTCGCTGCTATCTGCTCAGCTACATACATTCCATCCATGGCAGCAGATGTAATTCCCCCAGCATAACCGGCGCCCTCCCCACATGGATACATACCTTCAAGTGAAGGGCTCTGTAAATTCTCATTTCTATGAATTCTCACCGGTGAAGAAGTCCTGCTCTCCACCCCTGCCAGTATCGCATCATCCCCTGCAAATCCGGGAATGATCCTGTTAAAGTGTTCCATTCCTTCTATAAAAGCCTTTTCACATTCATCCGGGAAAATTCCACGCAGATTCGAATACATAAACTGTCCTTTTATGCAGGGCTGATTCTTATCTTTATTTTCCTGTGATCTGCAGTTTTCCTTATAATCCCTATAATATTGCACAGGTACTTTACCCATGCCTGCCTGATATGCTTTTTCTTCCAATTTGCGTTGGAAAGCCACACCCGCCAAAGGTCCGTCCGTACCATAATCCTTTGGAGTGACAGTAACTATGATGGCACTATTGGCATTATGACTGGCTCTATCCGAATAACTCATACCGTTCACTGCAATTCTTCCCTGTTCACTGGATGCATTCACAACATAACCGCCCGGACACATGCAGAACGAATATACCCCCCTGTCATAGCTTGTCTTTGCCGTTAATTTATATGGTGCTGCCGGAAGTTCCGCAGCATGTTCTGCCCCATACATTGCTTCATTGATCATTTGCTGTGGATGTTCTACCCTCATTCCCACTGCAAATGATTTAGCTTCCATGGAAATATTTTGACTCAGCAAATATTCAAACGTATCTCTGGCACTGTGCCCAATCGCAAGCACAACATGTTCTGTATCCATCGTTTCGCTTTCATTAATGACAACGCCTGTGATCTTATCATTTTCTGTCTTAAATCCAGTAACCTGACTGCCAAATCGAACGGTACCGCCATTGCGTTTGATTGTTTCTCTCATATTTGCAACGACTTTTTTCAAAATATCTGTTCCAATATGAGGTTTACTTTCATACAGGATTTCTTCTGGAGCTCCCGCCTGTACAAATATTTTCATAACTTCTTTGTTACGTCCGTATTTATCTTTTACAAGGGTATTTAATTTACCATCTGAAAAAGTTCCTGCACCACCTTCGCCAAACTGTACATTAGAATTGGGCTGTAATGTTCCTCCGCTCCAGTAGTCTTCTACTGCTTTGGTCCTGGTATCAACGTCATATCCGCGTTCAAGGACAATGGGTCTATAGCCATGCAGCGCCAACATATAAGCGCAGAAAAGTCCCGCCGGTCCCATTCCGATTATTACCGGTCTATGTTTCATTATTTTCTTACCTGAACCAGGAAATACATATTTATTTTGTGACATGAGTGTCACATTATTATCCCTGCATTTTTTTACTGTTTTTTCTTCCATTGCAGGATGAACCAATGTGACCCCAAGAGAATAGACCTGCCATATCTGTGGCTTTTTACGTGCATCCAGAGAATGTTTTAAAATCGTTACAGTCTGAATATCTGCCTGATTGATATGTAACTGTTTCGCAGCCTTCTTTTTTAAGTTTTCATCAGAATCTATCATATCTTTGATATGCAGCCGGCTGCCATTCCATGGTATTTCTGATTTTATCTGATTTATAATGATCATTTACAATTATACCTTTCTGTTACTTTATTGCTTTTTCACTGCTACGCAGTCTCTTGCTGCCAGAATTCCTGTTGCCCATGCCCATTGCAGATTATATCCTCCGCAAATACCATCACAGTCCAATAATTCCCCTGTGATATATACACCCGTATTATATTTGGACTCCAGATTATCCGTAACCTCAGACAAAGGAACCCCTCCACAGCAGACCTGCGCATTTTCAAAAGGATTAGCTTCCTTTACTGTTACTACAAAATCCGTCAGTTCCCTCAGGCACTCTCTAAATGTTTTTTCCTGCACTTTTCCAAGCAAAGTATCCTGTTTGATCTGATATTTTCTGCACATAAGAGACGCTATCTTTTTATTGACAATTCCACTCAAAAACTCTTCTACAGTCTTATATGCAAATTTATTCCGTTCTTTTTCCAGGTTTTCAAGCTCATCCAGAGTCAGATAAGGCAGAAAATTAATATGTACCTCACACTGTTTCTTTTCCTTTATTGCTCTTACTGCAATTCTGCTGAACTGAAATACCGGTATCCCTGAAATGCCATAATCTGTAAGCTGCAATTCTCCTTCTTCTCTGGCTGCCTGCTGTTTATTAATGTACAAGGTAAGTTCTGCCTGCGTCCTGACACCGGATATGGATTTAAAATAATTTCCTTCACACCGTAACTGTACTAATGCAGGGAGTGGCGTGATCAAATGATGTCCCAGAGACCCGGCAAGCTGATAGCCTGTACCATCTGAGCCTGATACCGGAGCAGGCTGTCCACCCGTTGCCAGGATCAGTTTATCATAGGAAATCTGTCTTTTTTCTTTTTTCTGATAAATATATTGCACTGTTCCACCATGCTTGCCTGTAATAATTTTAGATGGTTCACATTCTGTTAATGTCTTTACACCTAAATGATCACATGTAGTCCTCAACACGTCCAGCACTGCCGATGCCTGTTCGGATACCGGATAGATTCCGCCATCTTTTTTCTGTTTTGTATACAATCCGATTCCTTTAAAGAATTCTATCGTATCCATGGGAGTAAAACGGCTCAGGACTCCATAAATTGACTTTATATTTTCTCCATAATACTTGCCATGATAATCGCTTAAATTCGTCAGATTACATTTCCCATTTCCTGTCATAAGAATCTTTTTGCCAACACGATCCTTATGCTCCAATATGGTAACATCTGCGTCTTGCCCTGCTGCTGTGATCGCTGCTGCTAAACCACTGGCTCCTCCTCCGATAATCACTATCCTGACTGGCATGTCTCTTTTCCTTTCTGTTCTAACTACTGTATGATTCCAAGAAATGATAAATAGCAAGTTCTGAATCCATGTATTTACCCTGCATAACTTCTCTTTGTACTGTTTCCGGCAACTGTGACAGTTTAATCCCTGTCTTAAAATATAAGGTTGTCCGATCACTCTGGTAAATCCATATTTCATGATCTACCGCCATTATATAGTATCCTGACGCCTGTGGCGTTGTATCATAAATACGTACTATTTTCACTCTTTCTTTTGAAAAAAGTTCCAAATGCTGCGATTCAAATCCTTTTTCCTTATCTTCCAGACTTAATATCTTACTGTCATCCCACAATGCTTTTTCCAACTGTGCACGATTCATACCAATATACTTTCCCTGTATCTTTGACTCTTGATAGGAAACTGAGCCATCTTTTTTATCAAAATCCTCGTAAAGGCACAGCGTATCACAAGTTGTTCTTATGTCAGAATTCTGTACCTGTGTGACATCCGGTTCCTCTCTGATCTCTTCAATATATGGTTTTTCCTCATCAAATTGATATAATCCATGACGTTTCATAAGAATCATTGCAATGAGAATTAAAACAATCATACATACAAAAAATAAGCTAATCTTATATCCTCG
>CAYRAW010000140.1:7118-7956 GCA_964422225.1 uncultured Roseburia sp. | reverse complement strand
TGCCTTTTTCTTCCAATTTAGCGTGTCTGATCATCATTGTCGTACTCCTTTACTTTGTCCTGCATATGATCCAATTTATGCCGGCTGCCCCATTGACACATAGATACCAGAATCGGGATCAATGATCTACCACGCTCTGACAGGCTGTATTCTACCTTAGGCGGGATCTGCGGATATTCTGTTCTGATAATCAGAGAATCATTCTCCATTTCTTTGAGTGTGGCACTTAATGTCTTGTGAGAAATCGTGCCAAGACACCGTTTCAGTTCATTGTATCTCATGACAGGCTTATGCTGTGCCAGCCAATAAATAATGATCAGTTTATATTTGCCATTAATAAGGGATAAGGTATATCCAAAATCTGTATCTGTAATATTCTCTCCCGTATGACAACACTCTTTATGCGGCATACAATTAGATGTCATTTTGTGTTGACTCCTTCCTATACTTTCCTTTAGGTGAGTATATAACCTGAATGTGCGTACTTCCTTTTTTATAAATTGTAATGTATATTGTAGAAAAGGGCAATAATAGATTTAGAAATCAGGTAATTGCGAAACTGAGATAGAGAATGGTACGAATTGTGCAGGTTTAACAATGCCTGATATTTAGAAATATTCAGGAGGTAACGACATTGGATCAGGTATTTAAGATTGAAGATTTGCGTCCGATCAGAAGTGGAATGACTGTTTCAAGAGATTCAAAACTAGGAATAACGAACAAGGTTACGTATTTCTCTATGGGCGATGATACATCCATCAGTCAGGAAAGCTATGACCGGATGACGATGTATATTGGTGCCGCCGGATGTGGAGAATTTATTATTGGTGAGAACCAG
>CAYRAW010000140.1:0-7108 GCA_964422225.1 uncultured Roseburia sp. | reverse complement strand
GAGCATGGTTTCTATGAAGCCTGGGCAGGTACTCATTGTCCCTTCTAAGACATTATGTGGCATGCAGACTTCTACCGGTATGGTATACACTGAAATTATTTTGGAAAAGGAGAACATTATGAACAAAAACATCAAAGCAAACGAAGTATTCGCATTAAAGGATCTCATCTCTTATGAAGAAGGCAGCATCGCAAATATGGATGTGGTAAGCAATCCTACTATGAAGTATGTGCTTATGGCATTTGATGCAGGTACAGGTCTGACACCTCACCGCGCACCCGGTAACGCTATCGTATTTGCTCTGGAAGGCAAAGCAACAATCGGCTACGAAGGGAAAGATTATGAATTAAATGCCGGCGAGTGCTTCCATTTTGAAAAGAACGGACTTCACAGCGTAACAGCAAATGAAAAGTTCAAGATGGCACTTTTACTTGTATTAGAATAATAATGTAAAATGGGACACTTATAACAGGTGTCCCACTTTTTATGATAATCTAAATGTTCTTTCAACCTCAGGAAAAGTATAAAGTAATCGAAGGGATTCTTCTGTTACTTTGTGAAGAAAATATTTAGAACCTGTTACAGATACCATTTCGAGCCCTTCTATAGATGCCTGTCCTGACTGCCGGAACAAGTTAATCTGATAGTTTGTGTTATCTGTCAGATTCTGTGCTGTGATATGCTCCTTTATTTGCAATCTGGTCAATATCTGTTCTATCGGTTCAGAATGTAAGGCAGTTTCCAATTTAGACATTATATCCTGACTGTCGGCATAATTCTGATAAAGAAAATTATCCTGCAAAATGCACTCTCTTCTATACTCATCACGCATTTCATCTACTTTGAAATCATAACGGATCAAATTGGGTGCATATAGTAGTTGACAGTTAAAAATGTCTGTTAAAATGTGAAGCGCATAGCCTTTTAAAAAAGTGATCTCCTTTTCATTTGTAACCAGCTTCATTTTATCTGCAAAAAAATGTTGCAGCCGCTGATACCATATGATCATAGCTTCTTCTGTATATATTTCTCCCCATTTTTCTTCAGGCTGCAGGAAATGTGCATTTGCCTTTATTTGTTTTGAAAAATCCATTCTTGCGTGCACTGCATCCGGCGCAATACTGGCAAGTAAAAATATATTCTTATCTGTAATGTTTTTTTGCTTTGCAAATTCATTTGCAATTATCAGGTGTGTCATAGCGTATGACATTTTAAGCCTCATTTCTGCGCACACTCTTTAGACATGCCGGGTTTGTGTCAAGTGCGCATAGACACAAATCATTCCAGTGCTTTTATTCTTCAGTAAAAAATTCTGCACATGCCTGTTTCCAGCATTCTTCCGGTATCATAGGCCATTTACATTCGCCGTATTTCATCTGACAAAGTTCCATTGCCCTGTTCAAGGCAGTCCCATGAGCAACGGTTTCCCCTCTTAAAAGCTGTTCACTTACCTGTGTCCAGAAAGGTGCAGTTTCATAGAATGATTTCTCTCTCATTTCTCTGATTACAGCCTCTATATCATAGCCCAATGTTATGAACTCAACTTCCCATTGCTTGTCCTTACTATGTAAAATCATAAATTCTGCCTTTGACTTACCATTTAAAGGACATCCTACAGAACCAGAATTCCATACAGTCTTACCATATTGGGTAAAATTGGAAACTCTATGCGTATGACCACATAAAATATACTTTGGTGCTACATCTGCAAAAATTTCTTTATTCTCAACATGATCAGGAAGAATCTTCTCAAACAGATTTCTGGGCGAACCATGACACAGCATCAGATCAGGCATGCCATCCAGATGTACTGTCATGGAAACAGGCAATCCCTTCAGATAATCCAGATCTTTGCCCGTAAGATGCTGACTCCCATAACGAATCATTCCAATGGTACTTGGATATGCGTCCCATTCAGGATGATTCTCCCCCAGTCCATTTAACTGATAGGTTTCTTTATTCCCCTTAATAATATAGCAAGGTGCAATGTTTGGCAATTCATAAAGTATTTTTATGGTTTCTTCCACCCCCGGAAACTCCCCTACATAATCACCCAATAGACAATATGCATCAATGTTTTGTGTCTCCAGATATTTTAAGCACGTTTCAAACGCTATATGATTACTGTGAATGTCTGATAATACAGCTATGTTCATATGATCTCCTAATCTTATATAGTGGGTTAGATTACTTAATTATATCATTTTCTTGTAACCTTTTCACATATTTTATCATAATATGATACCAAAACGTATATTATGACAAGGAGAATGCCTGATGCAGGACTATAGACAAATGCCCTATATGGACCAGTTTCCTGTTGCGATGGCGTATGTTCCGTGGCAGCAGAATGCCAACATGTACGAAAATCTGGATGAGGCTTTTCGTGTCGGCACAATTTTCCCCGTATTAAATAAACCTTTCAAAAGAGGAGAAAAATGTCGATGATGAATTGTAAATGTAATGAAAGACAGCGGCTTTTGACAGAAATCAGCAAGGTAGATTTTGTTCTCAAAGATCTGAATCTGTATCTTGATACTCATCCCTACGACCAGCAGGCAATCGAGCAGTTCAAACAATTCAATCGTATGAAGAAGCAATTGACAAAGGACTATACCAAAGCATACGGTCCTCTGGAGCTTAGTATTCTGGATGATTCCATGCGTGAATGGAAATGGTCATTGCAGGATTGGCCATGGGAAAGGGGGTATAATTAAATGTGGAATTATGAGAAAAGATTACAGTTCCCGGTAAATATCAAAGAAACAAACCCGGAAATAGCCAAAATTATCATTACGCAATATGGCGGTCCTGATGGAGAATTAGGAGCTTCCATGCGTTATCTCTCACAGCGTTATACCATGCCTTATAATGCTGTTGCAGGTGTTCTGACAGATATTGGTACAGAAGAGCTGGCGCATTTTGAGATGATCTGTACGATCGTGCATCAATTAACCAGAGACTTAACACCTGAGCAGATCATGGAATCCGGTTTTGGCGATTATTATGTAGATCATACCCTCGCCCTGTGGCCTCAGGCAGCCAGCGGTACACCTTTTAATGCTGCCACCTTCCAGTCCAAGGGTGATCCTATTACAGACCTGTTTGAGGATATGGCAGCAGAACAGAAAGACCGCACCACATATGATAATATCCTGAGACTGGTCAAAGATCCCGATGTTGTCGAACCGATCAAGTTCCTGCGCGCCAGAGAAGTCGTCCATTTCCAGCGATTTGGCGAAAGTCTGAGAATCGTGCAGGATAATCTGGATTCCAAGAACTTCTATGCATTCAACCCCGCCTTCGATAATCCAAAATCATAGTACCCAATCCAGCAGGTAGACGAAGTATCTACCTGCCTGCTGGGTTACATACTTTACTCTCTGGAGTCCGGTAATCGTCCTCGTATCAGGGCTTTTCCTAATTTTTTGAAGCTAAAGGGAATGAGTGGATATAAATAACTTTGTCCGGAGACCATTTTGTTCTTGCCAATTGCAAAGATAAAGAAAAGCAGCCCGGCAATATATCCCCACAGATTAAAAATTGCAGTCAGTACCAGATTGATCATTCTAAAGAACTTCACGGCATATCCTAATTCATAACTTTGGTGCGTATAATTGGCTATGGCAACAAATGCCATATATAACATGACTTCACTGTTGAACCATCCACTCTTTACCGAGAATTCTCCCAGCACCAGCGCTGCCATGACACTGAGAGGTGTTGACAGCATACTTGGTGTATTGATCGCTGCAAGCTTCAGACCGTCAATTGCCAGTTCCAGAATCAGAAATTGCCAGACCAGAGGTACGTTGATCGTATCACTTACTTTGATAAAAGCAAAAGGTTCCGGAATCCATTGGGGATTCTTCATCATCAGTAAAAAAGTCGGAGTAAGCAGATACGTCATGATAAATATTAAAAATCTGGAGATTCTCAGATACGTGCCTGTCACAGGTGGAAAATAATAATCATCTGCTTCTTCTACCGCATCCAGAATACTGATAGGAAGGATCATAGCGGAAGGTGAATTGTCTACCAGAATGATAATGTTACCCTCTAATATCTGTGCTGTTGCCGTATCCGGTCTTTCCGTATATTTGAATTTAGGAAAAGGATTATACCATTTAGAAGTAAAAAGGCATTCAGCCAGACTTTCCTGATTCATTGTAAGGGCATCCACCTTGATATTCTGGATTCGGTTTCTGATCTTACTCAAAAATTCCTGATCAACGCGGGAATCCATATAACACAGGACAATATCTGTTTTCGAGGTCTTGCCTGCACTTAATATCTCCATCCTGAGATCTGTGCTGCGTATTCTTCTTCGGATCAGTGCCGTATTGAATACAATGGTTTCAACAAAGCCGTCCTTGGAACCGCGCAGTACTTTGTCTTTTTCCGGTTCTTCTACTCCACGAGCCGGATAAGTACGGGAATCAATCAAAATACATTCCTGATAACCATCAATCAGAAGTGCGAACACGCCACAGAAAATATTTTTGATGATCTCGTCCCATTCGGTAGCGCTGTCCACCTCAACATAGGGCAAGGTTTGACTTAATTCCTGAATATTTGATGGCATATCTTCCGGCTTTTTGTCTATCAAATACTGCAATAATTTCTCTATTAATTCATCTTTGCAAAAGCCATCAATAAAGAAAAAGACTGCCTTTTTGCCACCAACCACAATTTCTCTGCTTACAATGTCAAAATTCTCTTTAACACGCAATTCCTGCGTTAGATATTTTTTATTTTCTTCGAAATCCGGATACATAAAAACCTCCATGAAACATACATTAATGTCAGTATGTTCCATGGAGGCATTCTTTATTCATATATTATTTATTGTTTACCTGTGCTGCCGTGGCCACCGCGATTAGGTCCTGTCAATTCCTCAACTTCTTCAAAATTCAAGGCTGGCTGCTGTTCCATAATTCTAAACTGGCAAATCCTGTCATTGAAGTGAATCTCGGTGTCTCGTATTGCATAGACGGGCATGAACCATTGGTCATCATTACCACAGTATCCGCCTTCTCCTGTCTCGCGGTCAGGACCATCTACCACACCCTGATGGTTGACCTGTATAATGCCATAGTTCTTGAATGTTGAACTTCTGGGAACAACATGCGCTTCATAGCCTCTGGGAAGTTCCATGGCAATTCCCAATGGGATTAATTTGAATTCTCCTGCTTTTAACGTAATATCTTCTGCTGCTCTTAGATCGATCCAATTTCCCTTGGTAATTTTTGCGACCTTTTCCAGTTTATCATTAAAGTATTTAATTTTGATCGTAAGCATATTTTCTCCCATTCTGTCCTAAATATTTTATGCATCACAGCATTTTCTGCTGCTTCCTTTAAAATTAACAATGTTCTCTTCAATATCTGCAACAGGAGCTGTTGCTGTCTCTCTGCCCATTGGAATATCATCATGATCACCACAATGCAGTACCGGTATTGAGATATCGTCCTGTGCCAATGTAGCCTGTACATCAATAACCCTCTGATTACTGCTGCCCTTCCATAATAGGGTAACATCTTTTTTATCTATCTGAAATTCTCCGTCTACCAGTACATCCACATATTTCATCAGGGGATAATTCATGATATTTTCCCAGGAATCCCCGGTATAGAGCCAGATTGTTTTATTCGGATATTTTACTTTGATCTCCGCCATCAATGACTTAACATCTGCTCTGTTTGCAGAGTGAAGAGGATCTCCACCGGAAAATGTAATGCCGGATATATATGACTTGTCCAACTGGTCAAAAATCTCCTGTTTGGCAGATTCATCAAACAGGATACCTCCATTGGGGTCCCAGGTCATGGGATTCTGACATTCCTTGCAGCAATGGGAACAGCCGGCAACCCATAATACCACACGTAATCCATCACCATTAAGCATATCATCCTTACTAATGTTATGATATCTCATTTACATTGACTTCCTTTCTGCGATTTCTGCCATTTTTGCATCATTCAAACGGGTATCGCCGTGTACACGCGAATAGGACAGATAACCGTTCATACGTTCTATTTTGGTCAGATTACGGCTGCCGCATTTGGGACAGACGTCCATTTCCAATTCCTGATGTCCACAGTCATCGCAATATGCCAGTGATAGATTAACACCTTCATAGAAACCCATATCCATTGCTCTTCTTACCAGAGTTTTGATAGCTGTAATATTATAATCAATAGGATATTTTACATACTGTATCTTACCACCATTAGACAGTTCCCAGAAACGATATTCCAGATCCTGTTTCTGAATCGGTGTGATATCTTCCGTTACATGACAGTGGAAGCTGTTGCTGACATATTCTCTGTCTGATACACCTTCTACAATGCCGTATTTCGCACGGAACTGCTGTACCTGCAGACCACACAGATTCTCTGCCGGTGTTCCATAAATGGCATATAAATTACCATCTTCTTCCTTGAAACGGTTGACTTCTTTGTTGATATATTCCAGTACTTCCAGAGCAAATTCGCCGTCCTCTACCAGTGATTTACCATTGTAGAGCATCTGTAATTCATTAAAAGCCGTAATTCCAAAAGAAGCTGTTGCTGTCTTTAATAATGGTTTGATCTTATCAGTCAGTTTCAGATGTCCACCAAGAAAACCACCTTCACAATATGCCAAAGGATTGGTAGAAGCTCTCATATTTCCCAAATAAGCATAGGTTCTGATATGAAGCTGTCTGATCAGATTCAGATAATAGTCCAGAACTTCATAAAAATCTCTGCTCTCCTGTCTTGCCTTTGCCAGGATCATAGGTAAATGCAGCGATACAGCACCGATATTAAATCTGCCTACAAATACAGGAACATCCTTATCATCAGCAGGATGCATACCGCCCCTTTCATACCATGGAGAAAGGAAAGCACGACACCCCATAGGAGAAATAACCTTGCCATACTGCTTGTACATGCTGGCAATATAGCCTTTACCTGTCAGGCTGAGCCAGTCAGGATACATAGTCTTTGCAGAACATTTAACACCTGCCTCAAAAACATCCTCTAATGGTTTGCCCGGTCCATGCAGGTTCTCATCATATAAAAATACGATCTTCGGGAAAAGTACCGGTTTCTTGTGTCCCTTT
>CAYRAW010000139.1:0-7956 GCA_964422225.1 uncultured Roseburia sp. | reverse complement strand
AAACAGGGAAAGTATTTTAACATGTGGAAAGCGTGACACGACATACTTATTCCTGGAATATGGATTTTCGTGAATATGAAGATGGAAGCGGTTATGAAGCGAAATTCTATACTTGTAGAATCTGTACACTCATGACGGAACTGGGACTGAAACACTTGATTCCGGCTATGTGTCGTCTTGACTATACAATGAGCGAGGCAGGCGGTGTAACCAATTTTGTCAGGGAATATACATTGGCTTCCGGTGGTCCCTATTGTGATTGTGGTTATAAAAAAATAAATAAAATATCTGACAAAACTCCTAACTTTTTGGAATTGCAAACACAAAACAGGTGTGTTATAATAAAATCGTGTAAAAATAACAAAAATTAGGAGGTGAATGAACATGAAGCAGATATGTAAAGTAGATAAAAGGGGAAATCTAGCAGAAATTCTCAGAGAGATTAAAACACCTAAGTTATTATTGCTGATGTCTAATGCGAAACAATTCGAAGAACATGTACAGGAACTGGAGAAACATTTTCCGGGTATACCCAGTATTGGCTGTATCGGAGGAAGTTATGTTGGTCAGGAGTATGCCGCAGAAAACGGCGTAGCAGTAGTTGCCATGGAGGGTAATCTCACAGTTGTAACGAATGTGTTGGAGCAGGCATCTACCATGCCTGTAAAGTATATCGGTAGACTGGAGGCAGATATTAATAAAGTAGGAGCTTCTGAAAAGAACACTGTGTGTATTGATTTTTGCACGGGAAATGATGCCTGTGTTCTGACAACGATCTATAGTGTGCTCGGACAGAAGAAGATATCTCTGGTGGGAGGAACCGGTGATGGCGGCAAGGTTTCTGTCAATGGTAAAGTCTATGAAGATGCAGATGTGTATGCTTTGATTCGTAATAATGATGGCAAAGTTAAAGTTTATAAAGAAAACATATATAAGCAGATTCCCGGCTGCCGTTTCATTGCATCCCAAACAGACCGCAGTAAATACCTGATAGGAGAACTTAATGGCCAGCCTGCTAAAAAGGTATATCAGGATATTTTGAATATCAGTGATAAAGAGATTGACACACGGACTTTAAAGAATCCTCTCGGCAAGATGAACGGACAGGATATTTGTATTATTTCTATCAAGGAAGTGGTTGGAAATCAGCTCGTATGTTACCGACAGGTAAATGATTCGGATGTTCTTACTCTGCTTGAACCACAGAATATTTCAGAGGTTGTAGAAGATACGATCCAGAAGATCCGTAGTGATTTCCGGCATATATCCGGTGTGTTTTCTGTAAATTGCATATTCCGTTATTTACTCTTTTCCCAAGAGCATTATTTTGATTCTTATCTGAAAACAATGGAAAAACTGGGAAATCATGCAGGATTGATCGGGTTTGGAGAACATTATAATCAACAGTTCGTAAATCAAACAATGACTTGTGTTGTATTTGAATAAGATGAAGGGGAAAAGACATGTTTAAGAAAAAAGAAGAGAAACCGGCTGTTGTTACAGAAACAATAGATATGCATCCTATCAGCCATGTAGCTGACAGGATTATGGTGTATCAGAAAAAGCTGGCACAACGTGAAGTAGAATCTCTGGATGAAATGGCAGATGTACAGACAGCCTTTGAAGAGGCACTTCAGGAAAATGATAACCTGAGAGAACAGATGGAAATATTGTCAGAAGTATTTGTTGATGTAGAACAGATTGCTTCACGTTTTGACAGTGTAAAAAATGAGATTGCAGATTCAGTGGGAGATGCACAAAAAAAAGTCGATAAGTTAAAAAGCAGTTCTTCTCAAGTTCAAACCAGCTTTGGAGAAATACAGAATACTTTTGCCAGAGTACAGATTTCGGTACAACAGATCAAGGATTGCATGCAGCAGATTATTGCCATTGCCAACCAGACAAATATGCTGGCACTGAATGCAGCGATAGAGGCGGCACGTGCGGGAGAACAGGGCAAAGGTTTTGCAGTAGTAGCAGATGAGGTCAAAAATCTGGCAGGTGAGATTAAAAATCTGGTCAGCACCGTAGATAACAGTATTTCGGAAGTTGAAAATGGAACAGGACGGCTCAATGTAGATATTGAGAGTTCGCAGGAAGCATTTAAACAAAATGTTACAGATGTAGATGAAGCATATGGAGTCTTTGACCAGATTATCGAGGCAGCAAATGGTGCAAAAACAGTACAGCAGGAAATAAGTCAGGTAACACAGGCTTCCGGGCGAAAGCTTGAGCAGGTGAAGCAATGTTTTGAATCTGAAGAAGAGAAACTGCAGAAAGTGCTGACATACATTGAACGTGCAAATAATCTGGGCACGACAAAAAGTTCCATGTTTGAAGATATGAACAATTTGGTCGGACAGTTAAATCCAATCGTAAATGAGATACAGCAAAAACAGACAAAACAAGATAATTAAAGTTTGAAAATCCCTTAGAAATAGGGGATTTTTGCTGTATATGGGGTAAAAAGTTTGGGTAAAAGCTCAGTTTTTCTCAACCTTAGTTTGCTGTACAAACATTGTCGAGACAGATATAATAAGGTCAGCGATCGTCATTGACATAGAGTGAAAGGATTGGAAAAAATATGAAAAAAGTGTGGATCGGTCTGTCAATTACCTGCATTTTGATAGGCATCTTGGGAACTGCGGTAGATGTAATAGAAGGAAATTCCCTGGAAGATACCGCTGTTGTGCTCATCGTTCTGGCTTTATTTGCAGCATTCTTTGGTTGGCTTGCATGGCTCTGGAGAATCAGATCCCCTCTAAAAAGGGCGGGAGAACAGGCAGCTATGGCGGCAAACAAAGTAAAAGAAAGCAATGATGCATACAAAGAGCTTCCCAAATCATTAAAATGGCGTGTGTGGAAGTATCGAATCGCAGGTGCACTGATATCCATATTAGGTGTACGCATGTGGCCAATAGGGAACTGGAGTACCTTCTGGATATCCTTTGGAACGGTCGTGCTGATCATCGGTCTTGCAATTTTTATGATGGGTTCACCGCAAGATTACAATAGCATGACTGATGCAGTTAAAATGATCGGACTGGATAGAGAATGGACAGTAGAAGAATTTTATGAAGCATATAAGGAGATAAAGACTCCGATTGGCTCTGCATGGCTTGGCAACTTTTACACTTCCTTTTATAAAACAATGGTATTTGGACCGGATAACAGGGGACAGTTCATATACTTCTATCTGAATGGTGCAGGTAATGTTGGCTATATTGGATATTCTTTTGCGAAAAATACAATAAAAGAAAAATTGACTGAGCCGGTTTACCCACCTGTGACAGATCTGGGAGCAGATACAGCTGGGCATCTCTGCTACCATACGGATGTCTTTTTCTTCCGGGACTGGTTGAAAGCGAGTATTGAGAGTTATGCGAAGACAGGACAGGTAATTCCCTTTACGAATGCTGCTCCTACAGATGTCTATACCTTTACCGAAGATTTCAAGCTTACCGGTGAACACTTTGAAGTGCAGGATAAGGAGCAGAATACAGTTTACACAGTAGATGGCACGATGCCTCTTATCAGCCTGAAGGTCTGTGATACAAATGGAAACGAGATATTTAAAATGACGAAGGAAATCGGACATGCACTGCCTACTTACCGCTTTTTCTACTGGGGAGAGCCTTATGGTGTATTGGAGAAACAGTTTACTTTCGTACGTGATACATTTGTAATGGATATTAATGAAGGTAAGCTGGAATTGACCGAATACGCAGGAACGATCGGACATAATTTCAAGGTAACACTGAATGGTACGCTGATTGGTGCGATTATGGATGATATGGACATTACCATTGAAAATATCGTATGGGACAATGCTTTCCTGATCGTCTATGACAGGAAGTATCTGCCGCTTATCACTGCAATGGCAGTCATGGTAACGAGAGAGCTTGCTCGTGATGAGGAGGGCGGACTGTCCAACCGATAAAAGTGGAGAGAGAAGAGACATATGAAGAGAGAGAGACGAATAGGAATTGTACTTGCAACGATTGCGACAACAGCTTTGTGTGGCTGTGGCGGTGGCGGTGCTTCCACGGTAGCCTTTTCTGATGAAGAGGCAGCGAAGGAAGCACTGAATACAGCCAGAACTGTGCATTTTGATGGTAATGTGAAGGCGGTCAATCAGGGTACGGATATTCTGGCTGATGAGCAGGTAGCCGGGTATATGGAGGAGACAGGTTTTTTCAATACGAAATGGACAGTCTCTATTGATGGAAATACCTGGTTCTATGCGAAATTCGTATCAGATGAGCCAATCAATGAAAATACGGACACGCTAGTTTCTGCTACAACCTATGGCTTCTATGATGCCAACGATACATGTATTGGCTATGCACAGGAGCAGGCAGTAAAAGGTGAAAGTGGTGATTATTATATTTGCTATATGGACGCAGATGGGAATCCCAAAGATTATTATTCCAATGTAAAAGCAACCCAGACCTATGACAGTGAAGGCAATCTCATAGCTACAGGTACTGTGGATTTTAACGGTTTCTTTGAAAGCCGACACTGTTATGTAGAGATTACTGCAGAAGAGGGCAGTACTACGCAGATGGATTTCGTGGATAAGATGGCGATGTATCTCTACCTGTTTTCAGATTTTGACAGCGAACATCTCGACTGATAACCTTGAGCTGGTGGAACAGAAGCCTTTAAAACCACAGGGTGAGATTACTTTGCAGAAAAATGAGATGACTTATGGGGAATCCTGGTCTGTACTGCAGTTTAATGAAGCAAAATTTGTAGATGAAGATACCGGAGAAGAAATAGTGGGAACGCTTGCATGGAACGACCCGGATTGTAAGCCTGAGGTTGGAGAGCGCCAGGCTGAGTGGACGTTTACCCCGGATAATGTGGCAATTACCCGTTCAAGATGTGATCATGCCAAAACGGAGCGTCGTGGAGAGGTAAAGGCAACTTGTGCCGCAACCGGCAGCAACAGGCTTTTTGACCTTGAAGAAACGTAAAGAAAGATAGAATTGTTTAAAAGGAAACGGCGATATTGTATAGCATAATAACTATACAGTACCGCCGCTTTTTATATCAATTTTTTGATATAATCATACATATATTATCCCATGTAATAAAGAATAAATGCATAATAAAGCATTGATGTTTGAGAAACAGTTAGGTATCATATAAATATGAATATTTACCGTAAATATCGGAGGAAAAATAACTATAATTGTAGTGCATTTTATGAACCATCCTATGTGGTTGCAAGAGCATATCAAAACGGTGGTTTCTAATTTAGCATAAAAAGTACGAGAGGAGAACTATTATGAAGATGAAGAAAATCGCAGTACTTGGAGCGGGAGCAGTTGGTTCCTATGTCATCTGGGGGCTTTCTAAACGTGATGACATCAGCTTAGGTGTTGTCGCAGAGGGTGAAAGAGCCAAACGAATGAAGAACGGTTGTATCATTAATGATGTGACATACCATCCGGAAGTATGGACACCTCAGGAAGCACAGGGGGCAGATCTGTTGATCATAGCTCTGAAGTATGGTGCGTTGCCAGATGCATTGAACAGTATCCGCACCATTACCAGAGAGAATACAGTTGTAATGAGCCTTATGAACGGTGTAGACAGTGAAGAGATTATTTCCACTGTAATTGACAGCTCCCATATTGTTTATTCTCTGATAAAGGTAGCTTCCCATAAAGAAGGCAATGGATTCTGCTTTAATCCGGAGACTACCATAGGAATTATTTTCGGAGAACTTACAGCGCCATATCAGAGTGAGCGTGTGCAGGCAATCGAAGCCCTTTTTGAAGGCACAGGTTTACATTATCGTGCGACTGAACATATCAGGGAAGAGATGTGGAGTAAATTCCGCCTGAACGTATGCAATAATCTTCCTCAGGCAATCCTCGGGGCAGGTGTTGGATGTTATCAGGACAGTGTTCATATGAAAGAAATCAGCAATGGACTCAGAAGAGAGCTGGAAGCTGTCGCAGCCGCCAAAGGAATTGATATCAGCAAGGCAGATGCTTCCTCCAGCCATGGAAGTGCCGTTCCACCAACAGCCAGATATTCTACCTTACAGGATCTGGATGCAGGTCGTCATACAGAGATCGACATGTTCTCAGGCGCATTGATGCGTATGGGAAAGGAGCTTGGTATCCCTATGCCTTATAATGAATTCGCCTACCATATCATCAAAGCTATGGAAGAGAAAAATGACGGTAAATTTGATTATAATGGAAAACAGGAAGAAACTACTTGTGCCAAGTGATGAGATAAAATTCAAAAAGGGAGAACAATACATTATGAGAAAAAAGAATATGTGGGCATTATTGATTATGAGTATGGCTGTACTTGCAACCGCCTGTGGGAAGGAAGAAATAAGTACAGTATCACAAACGCAAACCTCAGAAGAGGTAAGTACAACGGAATTACAAACACAAACTTCAGAAGAAATAACAAGCGAGGTAAGTATTCCCGATGGATACGAGTCATTTATACCTAATGGTTTTATTGAGGAGAAGATACAGAAAAATGAATTTGACTCTTACGAGGAAGTCATCAGTTATCTGGAAGCAGGTCAGGCCTATACCTATGTGGATGTATTAGGAAGTGACGAGCCTGTATTACTGGTTACAGAAGGTACCTATGATAATCAGGATGGCAAAAATGATGCAGTTTCTATTTTGGCATATGTATATGTGCAGAATGAAAATGGTGTAAGCTGCAGTTCTATGATCGCATCTGAGGGCACTGCATATCCAATTGCGCTAAAGGATGGACTGCTTTATACAGCAGGCGGTCATATGATAGAGGCGGACTGCATTTCACAGGAGACTCACGCACTGATGGTAAAAGCATATGTATACGAAGATTTTGATGATAATGGAACAGCACATTATACAGGATTTGTCAGAAGCAGCAATCAGGTATATGAAGACGGCAAAGAAATCGATGATTCAGACGAAGATCATCAGTATCAGGCACTTTGGGATGAATATACGAGTGCAGAAATCGTCAATTTTACTGTAGTGCAATAAAAGGAGAAATCCATGCCAAGAATAGGACTTACAAGGGAAAAAGTTATAGAGCAGGCGGCCATGCTCGCAAATGAAAAAGGATTAAAATATGTAACCATTACAACACTTGCAGATCATCTGGGAATTAAAAAGCCGTCCCTTTATAATCATATCAAAAGTCAGGATGAAATATATCAGGGAATCATGATATATGGTTGGAAGAATGGAGCAGAGGCGATAACAGATCATATTACAGAAAAAGATGCTCACGAAGCATTAAGGGAGTATGCACGCGGATTTTATAAATATGCCATCGACAATCCCGGAATTTTCGAAGCAATGTTGTGGTACAACAAATATAAAAGTGAAGAATTGGTACAGGCTACCCAGAAAGTATATACCTTTTTCTTTGCACAGACGGATAAACTGCATATTGATCGGGTAGTTGCAAATCATCTGCTTCGGACATACAGAGCATTTCTGGAAGGATTTTTGCTTCTGGTGGTACATGATTCATTTGGCAATCCCATATCTATCGATGACAGTTTTGAACTGTCACTGGATGTACTGATCAGCGGAATAAAACAGTATGAATCATAAAGCCTGAGATAAATCAATAATTGTGAGGTTATTAAAATGAAATTTGATCAGAAGATTACACTGAAAAACGGAAAAGAAGCGTGGCTTAGAAATGGAGATATATCAGATGCAAAGTCTGTTTATGAGAATTTTAATGCCACACATGCAGAAACAGATTATTTGCTTTCATATCCTGATGAAAACAGTTTTACACCAGAACAGGAAGGGCAATTCCTGCATAAGAAAACACTTAGCCAGAATGAAGTAGAAATCATTGCTCTGGTTGATGGAAAGGTAGTTGGAACGGCCGGAATTGATGCAATCGGAACAAAATATAAGGTACGACATCGTGCTGAATTCGGCATTAGCATTTTAAAAG
>CAYRAW010000138.1:0-8016 GCA_964422225.1 uncultured Roseburia sp. | reverse complement strand
AATGAAAAGAAGAGATTTTGACTTGTTGGCACTTGGTGAGATTCTGCTTCGTCTGTCACCGCCCGTAAACGAGCGTCTGACCCGTGGTGAGGTATTCCAGAAGCAGGCTGGTGGAGCGGAACTGAACGTAGTGTCCGGTGCATCACTCCTTGGGCTCAGAACAGGCATTATTTCCAAGATTCCTGCCAATGAGCTGGGTAATTTTATTCAGAACAGAGTCCGTTTCTGTGGTGTCAGTGATGACTATCTGGTATATGATAAGACGAAGGACTCCAGACTTGGTATTTATTATTATGAATATGGTGCACATCCCAGGAAACCGAATGTCATTTATGACAGAAAGAATACTGCTTTCTCAGAAGTAAGCATTGATGACTTCCCGGAGGAAATGTATACTTCTGCGAGATGCTTCCATACAACAGGTATTACACTGGCTCTGGGACAGAAGACCAGGGAGACAGCCATTGAGATGATCAAGCGTTTCAAGGAAAACGGAACACTGATTTCCTTTGACGTGAATTTCCGTGCAAATCTCTGGACCGGAGCAGAAGCGAAGGAATGTATCGAGCAGATCCTTCCTTATGTAGATGTATTCTTCTGCTCGGAAGATACAGCCAGACTTACCTTTGGCAAGGAGGGAACTGTACAGGATATGATGAGAAGCTTTACCAAGGATTATCCGATCAGTGTGGTGGCAGCAACTCAGCGTGTGGTACATTCTCCTAAGGTACACTCTTTTGGTTCCTGCATTTATGATGCGATCGCAGACCGTTTCGTACAGGAGCCTGCCTATGAGAATATCGATGTTGTAGACCGTATCGGCAGCGGTGATGCTTATATTTCCGGTGCGCTCTATGGATTGCTGGCACACAATATGGACTGCCAGAAGGCTATGGAATATGGTAATGCAACAGCAGCCGTTAAGAATACGATTCCGGGTGACTTGCCATCCTCTAATCTGAAGGAGATAGATTCTATCATAGCAAATCATCATTCTACGGGACCACAGCTTGAAATGAACCGATAAATCCAATATAATGAGAAGGATTGGTGTATTTTACATCAATCCTTTTTCAGTATAAGCGTAGAACAAGTGATGAGTAGATATAGGAATTTTGAGAGGAATAGAGAAATGTATACAACAGTTTTATGGGATGTGGATATGACTTTGCTGGATTTTCTGGCGGCGGAGAGGTATGCGATCGGGGAGTGTTTCCGAATATTTGAGTTGGGGAAATGCTCGGATGAGATGCTGGAGCGGTATTCTGCGATCAACAGGAAATACTGGGAGAAGTTAGAACGGGGAGAGATCACGAAGCAGGAGACTCTGGAAGGTCGTTTCAGAGAGTTTTTTGCATCAGAGGGACTTCCTGTGGAGAAGGCAGAAGCTTTCAATGCGGAATATCAGGTACGACTGGGGGATACGGCTGTCTTTTGTCCACATGGGGAGGAAGTCGTTCAATATCTGCACAGGCAGGGAATCCGCCAGTATGCGGTAACGAATGGAACACAGACTGCGCAGAAGCGCAAGCTTGCCAATTCAGGGCTGGATCAGGTATTTGTTAAGGCTTTTATTTCGGATGAGATCGGATATGAGAAGCCGGATGTGAGATTCTTTGATGTCGTGTTACAGGAACTGGCAGACTGTAAGAAGGAGGAAATTCTTCTGATAGGAGATTCCCTGACAAGCGATATGCGGGGAGCAAATAATGCAGGACTGGACTGCTGCTGGTACAACCCTGAGGGAGCAGTAAATGACAAGGGTGTCAGAATTGATCATGAAATACAGGATCTGATAGAAGTAGAGCAGTTGATTGGAAAGAGAGCATGAAAATGGGAATGATCAAATGTGATAATTGCGGAGCTGAATATGAGGAAGAGGCAGATCAGTGTCCATACTGCGGCAGTGATAACTTTGGAAAGGCTGTGCAGGGATTTTGCATTACATGGAGAATATGCACAATTATGTGAGAAATACCGTAAGAAGGTACTTCAGGATGCCAGGGATTGTAAGTATCAGGAGAATGAAAGATATTTTAATGAAATTACAGCAAAATTAGGAGATATTGATTAGAATGGGTGTGGATCAGAAAAAAGAGCAGTGGAGTGGCGTATTGTATATGCTGGTCACATTGTCAATTCCTACAATTATAGAAGAAGTACTGGCAACACTGCTTCAATATGTGGATACTGCAATGGTGGGCAGACTGGGAGAGCAGGCAACCGCTTCCGTCAGTGTGAGTACTACAGTTACATGGCTGGTGAACAGTGTGCCACATGCTATAGGGATCGGTGTACTGGCGCTGATCGCCAAGGCAGTGGGCAGTGGAGACAGGCATCTGGTAAGAAGAGTCTCCAGTCAGGCAGTGTGGATGGTTCTTGCCTGTAGTATCCTGCTTGGAGGTATCTCTCTGCTGCTTAGTCCTTATATTCCGGTCTGGATGGGGGCAGAGGCGTCCATTCAGGAAGCTGCCGGTGAATATTTCTTTATCATCAGTCTGCCTATGCTGTTTCGTGTATCCAGTATTGTATTTGGTGCGGCGATTCGGGCAACGAAGGATACCAAGACTCCCATGCTGATCAGTCTGGGTGCCAATATCGCCAATGCTGTGCTGAATTATGCACTGATCTATGGAGTGGGACTGGGCGTGAAGGGTGCGGCTATTGCGTCAGCCATTTCTTATGCATTATCCGGTATTCTGATGTATGTGGCATACCGAAGGAACGAATGGCTGCATTGGGAGTTTCAGGAGATCCGGCCGGATGCAGATATACTGGGACAGTGTGGTAAGGTTGCTCTTCCTGTACTTGGTACGAGTATCACCTCCTGTCTGGGATATACGGTATTTGCAGGGTTGGTATCCGGTATGGGGACAACGATATTTGCTGCACATTCCATCGCAGTAACGGCAGAAGAGATCTTCTATATTCCGGGCTATGGATTTCGTACTGCAACTTCTACGCTAGTCGGGAATTCCCTTGGAGAAAAAGACAGGGATAAATTCAGGAAGGTCAGCATTATCAGTGTGATCGTAACCGTTGCCATGATGTGCATAAACGGCGTGATCCTGTATTTAAGTGCTAATATGCTTATGAGCTTCTTTACACCGAGTCAGGCAGTAGTCGGACTGGGTGCGGATATGCTTAGATTAGTGGCTTTTTCAGAACCATTTTTTGGTATTATGATCGTTATGGAAGGTATTTTCTATGGACTGGGTAATACCCGCTATGCATTTATCGTGGAGACATTCAGTATGTGGGGAATCCGAATCCTGCTGACTTTCCTGTGCGTGAAGGTATGGGGGCTTGATTTACAGGCAGTGTGGCTGTGCATGATCGCAGACAATGTCTGTAAGGCGGTGCTGTTTGCAATACCAGTCATGACCAGAAAAGGCAGAAGTAAGCTGTTTCCGCAGTTTTAAATGAGACAAAAAGGAAGGTGGAATTGGAACTGCGGAGTTTGACTTTATTCATTTGATCCGGCACAATCCGGGTATTACCCAGGCAGGAGTGCGGGAGCAGTTAAAAATCGATAAGGGGGCAGCGGCAAGGCGTGCCGCCAGTCTGGAGGCGAAGAACATGAAGAATAAGGCAACATTCAAGGCTGACCGTATCCAGTCTTATTTTCAGAAAGAATGGGCGGTACTTCTGGCAGTAACGATCTCAGGGCTGATCTACAATCTGGGACTTCTGGCAGGACCCTGGTTTGAGGGTAAGATGACAGGATATCTGGTAGATATTCTGGGAGGCATCAAAGGCTTTTCAGATATGCTTGTACTGGTCATCTGCTATGTGGCAGTCATTGCAGTCGTACAGGTATCTCGTTATATTAAGCGATTCTATGTCAGACGTTTTGCCAACAATGTGAACCGCAGGATGAAGCGTATCCTGTATGGCAGTCTGATCCATAAGAGCAGGACAGAACTGGAAGAAGAAGGAACCGGCAACGTACTGACCAAGGCGATTCTGGATGTGGATGACTGTGTGGAAGGAATGCGTAAGTTCACAACGGAGATTTTTGATACAGGGGTGGCGCTGGCAGCTTATACCGGAATGCTGTTATGGTATGACTGGAGACTGGCGCTTCTGTGCATGCTTTTTCCGCCTGTTTCTTATGCATTGGCTGAAAAGATGAAAGGACAGGTGCAGAGAAGTGGCGCAGCGTATAAGGAACAATCAGGGATATTAAGTGCTGCAACTCTGGACAGAGCCGGCAATGCCATTACTTACAGAGTATTTGGCTGTGAAGAAGAACGAAAAGATGCGTATGAACAGAATCTGAACGATTATGAGAAGAGCGCGGTTCGTGCAAATATCTGGAACAGTGTAATGCCTCCTGTTTATCGTATTATTTCCATGGCGGGTGTATTCTTTATTTTGTATTTTGGCGGCAGGAATGTATTAGGAAGCGGATGGACGAAGTGGGACGTAGCAGCCTTTGCAACATTCCTTGCATGCTTTACCAAATTATCAGTGAAATCATCCAGTGCTGCCAAGCTGTTCAATGCCGTCCATAAGGCACAGGTATCCTGGAAAAGAATCCGTCCTTTGATGAAACTGGTAGAGGAAGAGGAATCGTGCAAGGTACAGCAGCCAGGAGAGATAGAAGTATCTCATCTGAACTTTGTCTATCCTGTAGGAAACAGGATTCTGGAAGATGTGTCATTTACGGCAGAACCTGGACAGATCATAGGAATTACAGGTCCTGTAGCGTGTGGTAAATCTACACTTGGTAAGGCTTTTTTATGTGAATATCCTTATGAGGGCAGTATTCGATTCCGAAATAAGGAACTGAGAGAAATGGATGACAGGGAGCGTACTGGTATCGTTGGATATCTGGGGCATGATCCGGAGTTGTTCAATGACAGTATCGAGAATAATATCCTTATGGGAGAGAAAGAGGATATTCAGAAACTGCTGAAAATGGTGTGCTTTGAAAAGGAAGTTGAAGAGATGGAGGAAGGTATTCATACCAGGGTCGGCAGCGGAGGTGTCAGACTCTCCGGGGGACAGGCACAGAGACTGGCACTTGCAAGAACCCTGTGTCATAAGAAGCCGGTATTGATTCTGGACGATCCCTTCTCGGCATTGGATAGAAGGACAGAAGAGGAAATATTTGCTCATTTACGGGAAATGGCAAAGGACTGTGTCGTTTTGTTGATTTCTCATAGATTATATCTGTTCCCTCAGATGGATCAGGTGCTTTGGATGGAGAAAGGGCGAGTGATGGCTGGAACTCATGAAGAACTGCTGTATAAACAGCCGGATTATGCGGCTATATATCAGGCACAGGAAGGAGGCGAGCCGAATGAACAGAAATAAGGAAAAAGCAGGAAGTATTGTAATGCAGACAGTGTGGGAGAAGAAATGGCTTTCACTTGGGATTCTGGTTGCAGTTTGTACGGCGATCATTACTGCACTTTTCCCACCACTGATCCTTGGCAGGATTATTGATATGCTGACCCAGGGACAGGAAGTATCTATAGGTATGGTCATGTTGTATTTTGGTCTGCTGGCATTGACGGGAATTATGGAGTCAGCAAGGGAAGGGCTGCTGACTGTCTTTGGACAAAAGATCACACATGCCCTGCGCAGCCGCCTGATGGCGAAATTCATTCGACTGTCAGCAGATTCCATCAATCATCAGGAGCCGGGTGCACTGGTATCGAGATTTGTAGGAGATGTAGACACCGTGGAGAATCTGTTTACATCCGGTATTATCAGTATGTTTGCAGATGCCTGCAAGATCATCAGTATTCTGGCTGTGATCTGGTTCCGCAATAAGGGATTGGCTCTGGTGCTGGTTGTGTTGATTCCGTTTCTCTTCTGGTTTACGAGACATGTGCAGAAGAATATGCTGGCGGCACAGCTTGAGAACAGAAGGGCAGTGAGCCGGGTATCCGGGCATGTGCCACAGACTCTGCACAATATCCGAACTATTCACAGCCTTGGCAAGGAAGCGTATATGGAGCAGCGATATGACGAATATATTGAAGAAAGCTATCGTGCCATGGAAAAGACGAATTTTTATGATGCAGTGTACTCGCCGGTCATCCTGATTTTGAATGCCATAGTAGTTGCTGTAGTCATGCTGTTCTCAGCCTCCGGCAATCAGCAGGTATTGTCACTGTTTGGCATGTCGGCAGGAACGGCAGTGGCAGTCATCAATTATATTTCACAGATTTTCTTCCCGATAGAGAGTCTTGGTATGGAGATCCAGACAATTCAGTCAGCAATTGCAGGTGTGAGCAGGATCAATGAATTTTTTGACTTACCGGAGGTGGAAAAGGTGGCATCCCAGCCATATGAAAAGTGCAGGGAGAATGCCCCTTTTGTGGAACTTCAGGATGTCACATTTGGCTATGATGACCGTATGATTCTTGAACATCTCAATATTCAGGTTATGGAAGGAGAACAGGTAACGCTCTCAGGAAGAACCGGGGCAGGCAAGAGTACGATCTTTAAACTGCTCCTTGGATTGTATGCACCGATAAACGGCAAGGTTCTGATACAGGGGAAAAAGGCAGCAGAAATCTCAGCAGGTGAGCGCCGCAGTCTGTTTGGCTATGTCGAGCAGTCCTTCCATATGGTTCCGGGAACAGTAAAAGAACAGATCACGCTGTATGATGATACCATTTCCCCAGAGCAGGTAATCAAGGCTTCGAAGCTGACCGGGCTGCATGATACGATCATGAGTCTGGAGCATGGTTATGATACGATATGTACACCGGAGCTGTTTTCGCAGGGGCAGTGGCAATTGCTGTCCATTGCACGGGCGGCAGTCGCAGAACCTAAGCTGTTATTGCTGGATGAGATCACCGCGAACCTCGATGCGGATACAGAAAGGGCAGTATTACTGGCACTTAAAAAAGTAAGCGAAAACAGAACTGTAATCTCCATTTCCCACAGAGTCATGGCAGAAACGGGACGAGTAATACCGATCTAAAAAATAACATTTCTCCGATAAAAAATCTATTGACGGATGCCTTGTGAATTGATATGATATTTTTAACAAAGCGCAAACGGTTGCGCAATGAATTGTTTGGACAAAATATAGTAAATATTCAAGGTCATACGAAAAGTGACAGAATAGTTACGCACCCACACAGAAAGGTACAGGTAGCAGGATGTTAGAATATATCAAAGGTATGGATGTATCCTCAATGGATGAAATAGAGCAGTTAGGAGCAGTCTTTTATGATGAAGGCAGGCAGGGAGAGCTGTTGGAGATATTAAAGAAGTATGGTTCCAACTATGTCAGACTCAGATTGTGGAATGATCCAAAATCAGAGGATGGTAAGCCTTATGGAGCCGGCAACACAGACTACGAAGTGACCCTTCGTATGGCGAAGCGTGTCAAGGCAGCAGGCATGAAGTTTCTGTTGGATTTTCACTATAGCGATTTCTGGGCAGATCCCGGTAAACAGCGCAAGCCTAAGGCGTGGGTCGGTTACAATGCAGAGCAGCTTGAACAGGCTGTGTATGATTTTACCAAAGAGAATATGCTGGGATTCATTGCAGAAGGTGTACGTCCTGATATGGTACAGGTCGGTAACGAGCTGTCTAACGGACTTCTCTGGCCGGAGGGACAGGTTCCTAATTATGATAACATTGCCCGTTTCGTCAGTGCAGGCATCCGCGCAGTGAGAGAGACGAGTCCGGAGACGAAGATCATGATCCACCTGGATAATGGCGGTAACAATGCCCTTTACAGGGAATGGTTTGATAACTATACGAAGCGTGGGGAAGATTTCGATATCATCGGTTTATCCTACTATCCATTCTGGCATGGTGATCTGAACGCGCTTAAAAATAACATGAATGATATCGCAGTGCGTTATGGCAAGGATCTGGTGATCGCAGAGGTATCCATGGGCTTTACCGTAGAGGATTATGCATCTTATGAGAAGCTGGCTCCGGAGGATAGAAAGGGCATGGCGACCAAGCCTGCTTTATGTGAGAAAGTACCTTTCCCTATGACGAAGGAAGGACAGTGCGAATTCCTGAAGGCTTTTC
>CAYRAW010000137.1:0-8020 GCA_964422225.1 uncultured Roseburia sp. | reverse complement strand
TTCATGATGAGGAAAGAAATGAGGCTCCGTATTCAGCGGCTATAGCAAAATATTTAGGAACGAACCATCATGAACATTATGTAGACGAAGCAGATATTTTAGAAATGATCAGTGATCTGCCACAGTATTTTGACGAACCTTTTTCAGACTCATCCCAACTGCCGACTATGTTGGTATCCAAATATGCAGCACAGGATATTACAGTTGCACTATCAGGGGATGGTGGAGATGAAGTATTTTGCGGCTATAAAATGTATGACTGGACGTGGGTTGCGCAGCATTTTGATTTTTGTGGAAGTATTGCGTATCATTTACCGTTCAGGAATAAATGGTTGAAAACAGTTCCTTCTGAATTACGTGCTTTTATAAAGAACAGAAATTCCAATACCAAAACACAACTTTATATAGATGTTATGATTGAAGAAGCTGAGAAACTATTAGGAAAGAAAGCGTCTAATATTAAGTATTCTCAGGAGAAAAGACTGACTATGCCTAATTGGCAGGAGCGCAGGATGCTTCTTGATATGCAGACATACCTTCCGGATGATATTCTGGCAAAGACAGATAGAGCTTCAATGAAGTATTCGTTGGAGGTACGAAGTCCTTTATTAGATTATCGTATTATAGAGGAATCTTTTAGAATTCCACATGATTATAAATATTACCGATTTGATAAAAAACATATTTTAAAAGATATAACATATCAATATGTTCCAAAAGAATTGTTAGATAGACCTAAGAAAGGGTTTGGGGTACCTCTTCGTAAGTGGTTGCGGACAGTATTGAAAGACGAAATCGCCAAGTATGCAGATAGTACCAAATTAAAGAAGCAGGACATATTTGATTCAAATGCAGTACAGGAATTAATAAAGAAACAGGAAAAATCAGATAAAATTGTGTATAGTTCTATATTATGGTCATTTTATGTATTCCAGAAATGGTATCAGATGTATATTGAGGATTTATGGTAAATAGGAGTAAATGAAATCATGGATAGAATAAAACAAATAGCTTTTTTGAAAATTTATGATGTGTGGTTTGATTTTAATAAATTTAAGAGTAGTAAATATGCAATTACAGCATTACACACAAATGATAGGCTTGAAAAAAAAGATTATGATTTTGAACAGAAAACAAAAACTTTTCTGCTAGATATTTCAGCAAGTGAAGAAGAAATATTTTCAAAATTTGAATATAAATCTGCGAGGTATGCAATTAATAAGGCTATTAGAGATGGAGTAAAAGTTTATCAAATCAAGTCAGAAGATGAAAAAAAGAAGTATTTGATGTTTCAAAAGGAATTCTGTAATGAAAAAGGAATTCCGTGTATGCATGAAGAAGAGTTAGATAATATGACATGCTATTATGCAATATCAAATGAAAAAGAATACTTGGGCGCTTGTGCGTTCATTGAATCAGCAGATGAAAGAACTGTAAGATATAAATATGGAGCTACATTGCATAAGTTAAATGCTAATGAAATTATATTGTGGGAAGCTATAAAAATATATAAAAAGAGAGGCTTTCAATATTTTGACTTTGGAGGATGTATTCCTACAGATGATAAATCATCGTATTATTATAGGCATTATCATTTAAAAAAGAAATTTGGTGGGGAACTTATAGATACATATACATATTTTAAAATTCGTGGCTTATATCGTATTTTCTACTATATATTTATTGGCTTTGTAAATGCATTTTTTAAAGGTGATGTTAATGGATTTACCAATTGGCTTAATCATAAGGAAAATTTTGAAATAGTGAGGCTGATACGAAGTGAGAAAAAGTAGAATTTATATAACATTAGATACGGAAATGGACAATGATGAACATTGGGGGAAACATTTTCCACCACAATACACTTCCATTATCCAAGGAATCCCACAATATTTGAGACCAATATGGAATAAATATAATGTGCACCCAATATATTTTGTGTCGCCAGAAGTTTTATATGATGAAGATGCAGTTAAGGTATTAAGGAAGGAGGTAGAAAATGGTGCAATTATAGGAGCACATTTGCATCCTGAGTATATTGAACCAGAACGGACATGGGGTAAGGCTATAGAACATGAGGATGCCAAATTTCCTTGTTATGCATACCCGTTTAATATAGAAAAACAAAAAATACAAAACTTAACGGAGTTAATTAAGGACAAGATAGGAATATATCCGATTTGGTATAGAGCTGCTCGATTTGGAGCAGATTCTGATACGATAAAGATATTGTCAGATCTTGGATATCAATATGATAGCTCGGTTACTCCTAACATTGATTGGTCGAATAAGGGGGGACCTAATCATATGAAGGCATTGAATGCTGAATACAAAATCTCCAAGTCTGATATATATTTTGAAGCTAATGGTGTAGAAGATTTTAGTGGTATTATTGAAGAACCAGTTACAATATATGGAAAACGTTGGGGAGTATTAGGCAGGATATTGCCTAATAACTGGTTATTTTATAATTGGTTAAGACCGACTCATATGACATATGTGGAGATGAAGCATATTGTTAAACAAATGAAAAGAGAAAACAGAGAAACAGGGGTCATGATGTTTCACAGTATGGAAATTATGATTAATAAAACTCCATATGTAAGAAATAAATGGATACAGAAATATTATCTATGGAGATTGGACAAGATTTTAGAGTATATTGATAAACAAGGATTTGATTTATAGTGAAGAAAATAATGTTACATATATTGTAATGTTGTTTCATTCAGCGGAGATTATGATTGGAGAGAGTCCATATGTAAGATATCATTAGATGCAGAAATATTATGTTTGGTGTTTCAAACATACAATAAAGTATTGAGATAAACTAGTTCATAGCGGAGGGATTAATGAAAATTCTATTTGTGATTTCAACATTAGCTGGTGGTGGCGCAGAAAGGGCAATGTCTAATATTACCACACATTTGCCGGAGGGAGTTGAAGCAGATATACTATTGAATTCGGTGTCTGAACGTGATTATTCGACAGAGGCTAATATAATCAATTTAGGAATGAAGCCGGATGCCAAAATGGGATTAGTATATCAAATGAGAGCTTTTGTAAGGCGTGTAAAAGAACTGCATAAATTAAAGAAAAGTAATAATTATGATGCATGTATCAGTTTTATGGATAGTGCCAACATAAGCAACATAGTAACCGGGAAGAAGTATTGCAAGACAATAGTATCGGTACGTGTGAGTATAGTAAGCGATCAGTCTTTTGCATATCGTTATATAGTTAGCCCACTCATAAAGTTATTCTATAATAAAGCTGATTATGTAGTGCCATTATCTAAAGGAGTAGAGAAAGAGTTAGTTGATGTTTTTGGAATTAAAAAGAGCAAAATAATTACTATAACGAATGGATTTGACATAAATCAAATTCTTAAACAGTCTGTGGAAGTAATTGAAACAGACATAGATAAATTTAAAGATAAATTTATTTACATTACTTTGGGGAGATTGACAAAACAGAAGGCACAGTGGCATTTAATTCGGGCTTTTGCTCAAAATGCAATGAAATATAAAGATATGATGCTTCTTATATTGGGGCAAGGCGAAGAAGAGGAATATTTAGAAAATTTAATAGCAGAATATAAAATGGAGAATCGAATTTTACTGATACCATTTTGTACAAATCCTTTTCCGTATCTGCGTTATAGCAAAGTGTTTGTTGTTCCATCTTTGTTTGAAGGTTATTGCAACGCATTATGTGAAGCTTTGATTTGCGAACTACCATGTATTGCAACTGATTATCGATTCGGCGCGAGAGAAATCCTGGCACCGGATACGGATGTAGCATATTGTTTAGAGAGTGGAATAGAATATGCCCAATATGGCGTGATAACACCAGTGTGTTCCGGGATTAAACATAAAAGAAATGAACAGTTGGAGCCGGCAGAGGAATGTCTTGCACAAGCTATGTTAAAGTTATACTCTGATAAGGAAATGTATGAAAGGTATAAAAATGCAGCTCAATTGAGAGGAAAACAGATGGATATTAATCAAAAAGTTCAAGAATGGTTACAATTAGTAAACGATAAGAGAGAATAGATGTTATGTAACTTTTTGGGAAATCAATGGACATAAAGCTAAAAAGGGAGTATAATTCATGAGCAGAGCAGATATAAGGTTTCGCACTTTGACGATAAGGGGGGGATACCGCTTCCAGACAAGGTCGTAAATATATATGAATAATATTAAAAAAATTGCAAAAAGTTTTTCTACAAAAATTATCGCATTTTTAGGATTTTATTTATGCGATGTAATTCTTGCAAGGGGGCTTAGTGTAGATGATTACGCTGAATGGTCCTATTTTTTCTCGATAATCAATATTGTTTTGTGGATTTCGAATTTTGGAATATCTCTGACAATAAGGACTATAGTTGCCAAAGAAAACGAAATAGTGCGAAGAAAGCATTATGTTAACTGCGGAATTATTTTGAGGTTTCTGGTAAGTATTCTTTTTTCGCTTCTTTTTTTGGTTTTATCAAAAGAAATAGCGAAAGTAAGCGGATGGCCGAATCAATATCCAGATTTACAGTGGCTTATGATAGCAGGATGTCTGTTGCCTCTGTTTATGGCCTTTACAGAACTGTGGAAGAATATTTTTATAGGAAGTGCTAGGCTGAATTCACTTCTGGCAATGGCAGTATTCGAGCATCTGGGGTATGCGATTGGCTGCTTAGTAGGGATATTGATATTTCATGACATAAAAGGTGCTATTGCAGGATATTATTTTGGCTATTTGTTGGCCACTATCTCAGGATCCATATTGGAAAAGGTTTCATTCAGAGGATTTGTATTATCTGAAGAAACACGGAAAGATATAAAGAATATTTTTAAAAGTGCGATTCCTTATGTGGTTACATGCATTATTGCATTTGTAATTCTTGAGATGGACACGGTAATGATTGGTATGTTTAAAGTGGGTAACGCTGAACTTGCCAATTATAATATAGCTAAAAAGATGGTTCGAAATGCAATAAGTGTTAATGAAGCATTTCTATATGCAATGTTGCCACAATTTGCATCTATAAATAAAGGTAGGTATTCAGAAGCATATAAGCGTTTCAAGGAAATTTTAAGTTGCAATTTATTAATAACTGCCGCAGTGGGTGTAGGGCTTGCTTTAGTGCTGCCAGCAATAGTGCCTATTATTTATGGTAAAGACTATATTGCTGCTGGCAAGTATATATTAGCATTGCTTCCGGCATATTTATGTAATGGAATTACGCAGTGTTTTATGCAGTTTTTGTATTATCGTGAAAAAGCTAAATATGTAAGTGCCAGTTATTCCTGTAGCTTTATTGTGAATTTGGTAATGAACTGGACATTAATACCACGGATGGGTGCAATGGGAGCTGCCATTGGTACGGTCGCATCATTAGTCCCTTTTATGATGTTACTTGCAATATGTACTATTAGAGAGTGGAAAAGATTAAAGGAATAGTTGTTTCCGCAAAGGAGTATGCTGGCTTTGATTATTATACGATTAGATCATGTAATATGAATTATAAGGATGGTGGTACACAATGAATAAAAGGTACACGTTAAAGGTATTTCCTGCCGGAGCAGGAAGGCAGGTCTTTCGGGTAATTGAGATATCCAGTGGGCACTCGCTGGATGATCTGTGCAGATTGATTCTGTCATCGTTTGATTTTGTGGATGAACACTTATACGAATTTTGTATGGATAATAGAATGTATAGCCAGTACAGTTACCAGTCAGATCCGGAAGGAAACGAACCTTCCACAAGAGTAAAACTCGATAAGTTAGGTCTGATGATAAAACAAAAATTTTCACTGCACTATGATTTTGGAGATGACTGGATGTTCACGATCACAGTCCAAAATATAACAGAAACGGCAGAAAAAACTGCGCCAAAAGTGATCAAGGGAAAAGGTGAAATAGAGCAATATCCTGATTGGGAAGAAGATGAATATGATTATGAATAATATTAAAAAGAAAAAAGTAATTATTCAGACCCTTTTAAGCAAAAATGACTGCCGGAATATCTGTGAAATGCAGTCCATTCCAAGACTGCAGCGGCATAAATCGCTATTTTGTTAGCTGAAATATTGAATTTTCAAGGTGCGAATCCCATTTTAGGTAGGGGAAGTTTTAGAAATTGATTTTTTGTCTTGAAAACTGACCCATTATATGAGATTGTGACTGAAAACAATACAGCAAAAAGAAAAACAAGCCAATACAATGGGTAAAGAAATGGAAATCTGATTAAAAATGCTAGCCGGGTGCAGAATGGGTATCTGCATTCAGTCTTGATTTTTTATTTTGAAAACGCAAAAAAGGTACGAAAAAGGTTGAAAAACTAGGTGGGGGAGGCTATAATGTAAAAGGTTTTTATCGTTTATAAAGATTTCTTTTTCGGGAGGAGTGTTACATGAATCGAAAAATATCGGTTTTGATACCGGCTTACAATGAGGCTGATTCATTACCTGAATTATATAGACAAGTAATGGCCGGCTTAAAGACCTGTTTTGATTCTGATCAGGCTGATGATTATGAAATATGGATTGTAAATGACGGATCTTCAGATGATTCGGAAGCTGTCATTAAGAAGTTGATATCTGAGGATAATAAAGTACATTTGATTTCCTTCAGAAAGAACTTCGGCAAAACATCTGCTCTTAATGCGGGGTTTCACCATGTGTCAGGTGATATAGTATTCACTCTTGATGCAGACCTGCAGGACGATCCTAAGGAATTTACCAGATTCATTACAAAGCTGGATGAAGGCTATGATTTGGTGGTTGGCTGGAAAAAGAACCGTCTGGATAATGCGGAAAAGAGAATCCCATCGAAAATCTTTAACCGAGTAACATCCTCCCTTTCAGGAGTAGAACTTCATGACCATGATTGCGGCTTCAAATGTTTTAGATTGGAAGTAGTTAAAAGTTTGGATTTATATGGCGAATTACATAGATATGTGCCGGTATTAGCGTATCGTCAGGGCTTCCGTATCACAGAGATTACGGTAGAGCACCATAAGCGTCAGCATGGTTCGTCTAAATATGGCATTGAAAGATATATGCGAGGAGCTTTTGATTCCCTGACGACTAACTTCTTGCTGAAATACAGTGACAGACCGATGTATTTATTTGGAAGGTTAGGAATGTGGTCGATAATTGTCGGAGTTATTATTTGTTTGTACCTGACTGTTATATGGATAATGGGTCATCCTATCGGACATAGACCTCTGTTAACATTAGGAATTTTACTCATCATGGTTGGAGTACAGTTTTTTGCAACAGGACTATTGGGGAATATGCTGGTAGAATTTACCAGTCGTGGTAGCTATCGAGAGGACCATATCAAAGAGATAATTTGAATGAACTTTATGGAAGGAAAAGGTGGACAATAGGTTAGAAAATATTGTTCGTGGGAAAAGGGTACTCTTCATTACAACACATAGAATTGATTACATCAGAAACACCCAGGAAATAGAAATTATTAAAAAGAATGCAGATAGTCTGAATTTACTGTATGGTACACATAATAATCACTTGTTAAGTGCTTTGAAGATTTTACCTAAGGTAATATTTTCTTCGTTAAAGGATTACGATGTCATTTTTGTCTCATATATGTGTCAACTTGTAGTGCCTTTTATAAATTGGAAAATTAAAGGCAGAATTCTTATTGTTGACTTTTTTATATCGTTGTACGACTCAATGGATTATGACAGGCAAAAATTTAGAGAGGACAGCATTGGGGCTAGAATATCTCATGGGTTGGATGTGAATTCACTAAAGAAAGCCGATTTGGTAATAGCTGATACACGTGCTCATGCTTCTTACTTTGCAGAAGAATTTAGTGCCCCTGCGGACAAAATGGAAATATTGTATCTGGTGGCTGACCAAGAGATTTATTTTCCGAGATCTCAAAAAAAGCCGGATATGTGGAAGAATAAATATCTGGTAATGTATTTTGGAACCGTAATTCCACTGCAGGGAATAGATATTATACTAGATGCTATACGCTTATTGGAAGATGATGAA
>CAYRAW010000136.1:0-8144 GCA_964422225.1 uncultured Roseburia sp. | reverse complement strand
CAGGCAACGGGAACTTCTATTGTTGGGATAAGCTGTTCGCAAACGAATACGCAAATTTCTGAATGGCTTCCGGGAAGTAATAAGTGGAACGATTTATTAGAACGCATTTCCTCGTGCGAATATTTTCTGGAAAATTCATCCGAATATTCGATTGGTCATGTATACATGCTTTTTTGCCAAGGTGCGGCAAATGCATTAGACTCGTATGAAACATACTATTCAGATTTAAATTATTTTGTGGATAGTGTTTTGACGCAAACTGATGTAGAGAAAATTTTTGTCATTAGAATAGGAAATAAAGAAACGGAACCTGATAGAAATGATATCGTGATGCAGGTACAAAATGATTTGTGTACAGCAAGGGAAGATATGGTTTTGGTTTCCACCAGATTTGCAGAATTTGGTAACTTTGAAATGATGAAGGATTCTCAATATTACACGCAAGTTGAATACAATCTTGTAGGCACTGAAGCAGGGCTTAATACTGCCTACTATACACTTACTGGAGTTCAGCCACGCATATATGATTATGAATTTAATGACTACTATGAATGAGAGGAATTGAAAATTGGTGGTAACTGAAATTAAAAACAGAGACAAAACAATGGATGTAGCTCGAGGCATAGCTATTATGGTTATGATTATGGGGCATACAGGATGTGGCATTCCTTTTTTTGATTTCAGCCTTTGGTATCATGCTTGGCATATGCCGATTTTTTATATTGTTTCTGGTTACTTCTTTTCAGGACGAAATTCTGATATTCAATCATTTATTGCCAAGAAAGCCAGACAATTATTGGTTCCTTTCGCTTTTTGGCTTGCCTTCGATTACGTGTACTATTTCTTTCAATCCTATGATTGGGAATATATAAAGAATAATCTGCTAAATGCCTGCTTTGTATGGCCTACAGGTTGTAAGGGATTCCCGGTAGCGGGCGCGTTGTGGTTTCTGCCTGCATTATTTTCGTTGGAAGCCATTTACATAGTGATGACTCGACTTTTCACTAATAAAAAAATCTTTTATATAATGGCAGTTGTTGTTGGATTTTGCGGGATGGCTGCGGCAAAATGCGGAATGTATTTGCCATTTGGAATAGATGCAGCTTTAGTTGGCGTACCATTTATGGCTGTTGGAGAGCTACTGTGGACAAATAGATCACATCGCTTTGTAAAAGAACTTATGAATATGCGATGGTATGTCTTTCTACCGGTATTCATTATCGTGAATCTTTTGTTTTTCTATAATGGCTCAGTTAATTTCAGAGGAACGTATTCAAATAATTTTTTGCTGACGTATTTTAACGCAATTATGGGATCAGTTTTATTATTCAATATTTCCCGATTTGCAGTGGGAAATTTGGGAAATGTTCCGGGAATACGGCTCACGCTGAACGTATGTTCACTGACGGGGATGAATTCTATCATATATGTTTGCCTTAATCAGAGAATTATATCGCTTGTACAACCGAAGTTTGATGCAATATTGGAAAGAGTACCGCTGGGAGGTGGTATAGTAGCTATACTTACAATGGTAACAGTCATATTTGTCGGTTATATCGTTATGCTTGTCTTTTGCGGTAGCAACAAGATGAAAAAATTTGTGGGAAAGTAGACAATTGATGATTTGGACAAGGCAAAAGAATATATAGGATATGGAGTAGATGGAATATATACTAATCATTTAGTTAAGTTAGATTAGTAAATTCTATATGGATAATGGAATGATGTTGGGGTCAAAAACCCCTATAGTACCTTAAAAATTTTACACAAATTTACCACGCTGTGATGGATGTGCTATACTGTATTTATCAAATAAAGGCGGTAAACACATATGTCATTCAGAACAAATTCCTATCAGCAGATATCCTTTACAGATTGCACGAACGGACTCACAGCCAGAGAACAAAAAGTCTTGGAGCATTTCTGGGCAAAAACTTTTGCAGAAGATATTTTCCCGGCTATTGATGAAAAACCATTTTCTATTTTATATTCAGCAAATGCGTCAAGACCTAATACGCCAGTAAATATCTGCATTGGTGCTCTAATCATCAAAGAAATTTTTGACATTTCAGATGATGAACTTGTAGAGAACCTCATGTTTGATCCAAGGGATATCAGTGTGCACTCCATACCACCAGCTGTGAGGAACAGCCCCTGAGTGATAAATCTCTTTCTCGTTTTCGTAAACGCTGTTATGACTATGAATCTGTCTATGACGTGAATCTGCTTCAAGACTGTCTTACCGGACTGAGTGGAGGAATTGCCAAACTCATGGAGATCAATCCACGTATCAAATGTATAGATTCCATTTCGGAATGCTCCAGAATCCTTTTAATCCAGATGCAAACTACTGAGTAATAGCTGGGAAAGAATATCAGGGCTATGCAGCTAACATCGAAGAAACCGTTGGCAAAAATGGTTCTGTCATTACTGACTATCAGTATGAGCAGAACAATTACAGTGACAGTCAATTCTTAAAGGAAAGTCTTGCCCGCATGGAAGTTCAGGATGAAACCACAACAGTCGTTGCAGACGGTGTATACTCTGGAAAAGAGAACCACGATTTTGTAACTGAAAAGAATATTCAGCTGGTCAATACGGATTTATCTGGAAAAACTGTAGACAACATCCTTGCAGAGTTTGTATTTAATGAAGAACGTACAAAAGTTCTGCGTTGCCCTATCGAGTATGAGCCAAAAAGCTGTAGCTATACTGGAGAAAAATCCCAACAGTTTCGTATTTCGTTCCAAAGAGATCAATGTGCGAATTGTCCAAACAAAGATCGTTGTAAGGCAAAAATCCATAAAAGAGTCAGTTCAGTAATTATTTCTATAAAATCACATGAACGTGCCAGACAGCAATGTTTTATGGGCACTGAAGAGTTTAAAAATCTCTTTCGAATCCGCAATGGTGTAGAAACTATTCCGTCTTTTTTACGCAGAAAATATCATGCTGACAGGATGCCGGTACAGGGACTGATACGTGGAAGATTTTTCTCCGGATGTAAAATTGCAGCATTAAATTTCAAGAAGCTCTTAACATTTCGAAAGGGCCTAGGACATTATGCGCAAAATCCGGTATTAGCCTGAGAATCCAGTCAAGGGACTGACTGAAATATAAGAGAAATACGCCGAATATCTATTCCAAAACGATTGTGTAAAATTTTCAAGGTACTATATGTGGAAAGTCAGTGAGTTTAAAAACTCTTTTGCCCCCAACATCTGGAAAAGAATATTTTAAAGATTGTGATCGACTTTTGTGCCGTTATGTCAGTAACAGTTTTATCAGGTATTCCATTTCCAAAGAATACGGTTGCCATGCAGGTAAAAGAAAATGTAAGGAATCGTTTTATGGAATCATTCCTTGGAGTAAAGGCACCTTTGTTTAATAGTGCCATACCGGTTATTGTGCTGTTAATTGGTGGCATATGTGTGTTTTGTTACTGCAAAACCTTAAAGGATAAAGAGGAACTGATACAGTATTCAATATTTATACCTGCACTTATTATGTTTGTGCTTTTTGTTGGATTTGACAGCAACCCCTATTGGTTTGTACATCTGGCACCATATATAGTGATTCTGATGATTTATAATTCGGCACAATTCAATAAGATGGCGCTGTTTGAAATTGTGGGGATGATCTGCCTGACAGTCTATCAGTATGGACAAAACTATTGGGTATATGATTCAGAATGGGCTAGAGGAATGCTATTGGATCAGTTATTTGATGCACCGGATGAGTTGGTGTCAATGGAACTTTTTGCTTCAGACACCAGAATGACAGAATATGCCTTTGTATTTTTTGCAGGATACATCTTGTGCATTTCGACTTGTCTGATATTGAGCATGCCGGGTAAAATGAAGCAGAAGGAAGAGACACTGATAAGACCCATCGCTTTGTTACGATTATTTATCAATGCCGGAATGGCAATAATACCGGTAGGGTTGTACTTTATATCCAGATATATCTAATTTTTATGCGAAAGACAGTCACTAATTACGGAGGGAGACAGGTAGACTGAGAGTAATGAATAAACAGTTTACGATTGAAATATGATTAAGGTTATACAGAATAAATATATTATCTACACTATAGTATTTTGGGCATTTATCATACCATTGATTTGTTATATATCATCATTAGGATTATGTGCAGTTGGCACTTCGGATGCAATATCCCAGATTTATCCGATTATGAAATATACTAGGCGGTTGCTGCTGAATTTTTTTAATTCAATATGGACTGGAGATAAGTTTGTATTTCCAATGGTGGATTATACATTGGGTATGGGAGATGACACCATTGCAGCCTTAAATTGGCATGGTTTTGGAGATCCGATATATATATTTACGTGTTTCGTATCAGAACAGAATTTGCCATATTTATATTCTGTATTATTTTATTTTAGAGTGTATTTGGGCGGGCTGGCATTTCTGTTATTTGTCACAGAACTGGATAAAAATAAAAGTGTATACGCATATGTAATAGGTGCGCTTTTATATTCATTTACAGGTTTTACCCTTCAGAGTAATATGCACACAATTTTTACCCACGCAATGATTTATACTCCACTTATGATGTTTGGAGCAGAACGTTCATGGAAAGGTAAGAAAAAGGGCATACTTGGTTTAAGTACGTTTTTCTTTGCGTTGTCAGGTTTTTACTTTTTGTACATTGCCTCCGTTTCATTAGCAGTGTACGTCATTTATAGATTCCTTACTGAAAAAATCGAATGGAAAAAGGCTGTCTTATATATTAAAAATATGATTCTGGAGTATGTGCTGGGACTAGGAGCAGCCTCTTTTATATTTATCCCTGCAGTGATTGGTTTTTTGAACAGTGACCGCACAGGTATAAAAAAGGGTTATGAATTCTTAAAGTCATTGCCGGAAATCTGGAATATGCTGAAAAATATGTTTATGCCCTCCTATAATTCGGAACAGATACTTTCGGTTGCTACAGTAGGAATGATCATTGTGATATGTATTATTTTTGATAAAAAGAAAAAAAGGGAACACCTTACACTTCTATTACTGTTCATATTGACCATGATTCCTTTTGTGAGCTGTGTAATGTCCGGTTTTGGAGAATGCTATGACAGATGGGAATTAGTAATTAATATGTATTTTGCCTTTTTGGCTGTTACATATTGGGATGAACTTTATAAGCTGTCAAAAGTGCAAAGGGCAGTAATTGCGACAGTTTTCATTGGATTATACCTGATTGGAAGGGCGGAGGATATCATTGACCAGCCAAGGTATGCCAGAACGTTGGGGGCGTATGCTGTTTTGCTGCTTATGCTGCTTTTTATACTGCCTGCTGCAAGGAGATTCAATAAAAAGATAGTTTTGCGGATAGCTATGTTTATGCTGTTTGCTGTTTCCTGTTGTACGATTTGTTATAATTGGAAGGTAGTGGCACGTGATAAAGAAATAACAGTATTACAGGAACGCAAAGCAGTAGAGGAACTGTTGACAGATGTGGATGACGAGACTTTTTATCGAACTGATAATGAAAGGGGATTCGCAGAGCCGAGATTAGGCATGAACATTTCTTTATCCCAAGGTTATCCCGGGGTAATGGAATATGTAAGCATTGAGAATAATAGCTACATATGGGTCTTTGATAAATGGGGAATTTCAGGAAAAGATCATAATGTCATGGGATTAGACCAGAGAGCTATATTTGAGACATTGAGCAGTGTAAAATATTTTGTTGTTCGTTCGGAGAACACTTCTCTTGCTCCATTTGGATTTGAGTACGTAAAATCTACCGCAGATGGCGAGTGGAGCTTATATAAGAACAAATATGCATTGCCAGTAATATATGGTTACAGCAAAGTGGTAAACAGCAATTCCTTTGAGCAGATGAATGGTTTAGAAAAGCAGGATTATATGCTTGCTGCTGCTTCAGTAGAAAATTATAGTGGAGAAGTATCAGAAATTGAATTGCTTGACAATCAGATAAGTGAGACAAACTATGAAGTTTTAGATATTCAAGATGGAGAAATCGAAAATGGTATTGTAAAGGTTGAAGCGGGAACGAAACTTACATTACGTACGACAAGACATGCCGGAAAGGAAAATTATCTTTATCTGGGCAGCCAAACAGATATTGACGCAGAAATCGATATAAAGGATGTTTATACAAAGTATCGTAGATTGAATTTAAACAGATTTGTAACGCTGGGAACGGTGGATGAGGATGTAGAAACAGAAATTACATTAGTGTTTTCACAAGATACAGAGTTCACGTTAAGCGAGTTGAAGATACTGACTTATGATTTTTCCGACTATGAAGAGAAGATATCAAAATTGCGGATATGTAATGGTGAACCTGTCGTTGAGACAAATTACATACATGGCGAAGTGCAAGCTGATGAAAGCACCATAGTAACTGTTGCAGTACCATATTCAGACGGATGGAGTGCATATGTAGATGGTACAAAAGTGCCAACTTATAGAATAAATGATTTATTTGTTGGATTTGAGGTATCAGCAGGTACTCACAATGTTGAGTTAAAATATGTGACACCGGGAATCAGGCTAGGTATAGGAATTTCATTAGGATGCATTTTAATAACTGTATGTTATTATATTATCAGTAATCTGGGGGGAATTAAACATGATGAAAAGTAAACGAAAGACAGTTTTATTATATATAACCGGCTTTATTGGATTAATTGGAATATATATTGTACTGCTGATGCTGGGAAGAATGATACCACAGAAATATATTGAAACGCATTTAGAGGAATCTTTAATTGAGATTCAAAAGGAAGGATTATATTTATCTGAGGCAGATGATGCTATATCATATGATAATTGGACTACGTCCTTTTACTTAAATGCAATAGCAACCAGAGGAAAGGGAAATATTTTACAACAGGCAATTTCCAATACTATTACGGTATTAGAGGATGAAAAAGCGACAGTGCTGGATGCATTGGAAAGTGCCGTGCATAATGATGAAAATGTTATTCTCTCAGATTATTCAAGGTATTGGGCAGGCAATGCTACCCTATATAAGATAATGCTTATATTTTTTTCTTTAGGCACAATAAGAGTGATTCTTTTTTCAATTAATTTGTGTTTGTTTCTTTTTTTCCTATATATGAGTCATGAACAGGTTGGAAAGAAATGTACATTAGCTTTTGTAGCTGCATTTTTAATGCATGCACTTTTGACGCTGAGTTTTTGCTTAACATATTTTTCAGATATTTTTTTGATTCTGATGGGTTTAATTGGTGTTTGTCGGCTTGAAATGAGAAAAAGCAGCAGGAAAGTACATTATCTGTTTTTCTTTATGATAGGTTCGTTGGTTGCATATGTAGGTTATTGGGCATTCCCGCTTCTTACACTTGGACTTCCACTTGTATTTTATACGAACAAAAAGCAGAAAGATGGTATACAGGATTTAACGATTGTAAAAGATGATTTATTATTTTCAATTTGCTGGGGAATTGGATTAGTAGGTACTGTTTTATCAAAACAAATCTTGTGTAAACTTATTCTTGGAAATGAAAGCGGCTTTTCACAAATGGCTTTTCGAATGGGAAAAGGGTGGTCATTGCAAGAAAGAATCAGAAGCTGCAGAGATGTTATCATAAGAGCATATGAAAATGAATTTATAATGACAATGCTTGGAATCATGGTAGTCCTTTTGTGTATTTGTATTTGCAGTGGTGCCTATAGAAAATCATGTAAATTTTATCCTTACTTTTTGATTATGTTATATCCGATTGTTTGGAATTTAATTTTGGCACAACACAGCGCACATAGTTTTGTAAAATATGTATATGTGTTATCCAGTTATGCAATGCTGATTTATTTTGCCAATAATGTACACCTAAAAGAAATACGTATAGAGAATGTGATATCTAAGAAATATATCTACAGAAATGTGATATGGATAGCATGCTGCATTGGCTTGGGTATTTTTATGAAGTGCAGTACATTAACATACAATTACGATACATTTGAACCGTGGTCTTTATCCGATACTACTGCTGTTGCACTGACCAAAGAAGAGAATGTAGAGCAGACAGTTAAATTTGATCTTTCTAATACAGCTCAAATTAATAAAATAGGAGTTATTTTATTACAAGTGCCTGAAGGCTGTAATTCAAATCTGATTGTAAAGAT
>CAYRAW010000135.1:0-8158 GCA_964422225.1 uncultured Roseburia sp. | reverse complement strand
ATTCGGGCGGATGGTAATTCTGCAATTGGAATGGGACATGTGATGCGCTGCCTTTCTATTGCGGATGCCTTGAAGGAGACAGGAGCAGAGCCTGTATTTATGACTGCGGACGATGACTGCAGAGAGATGATAGAGAACAGAGGATTTCAAGTGCATGTATTGGGTACGGATTACCGAAGTATGGAATCAGAACTGCCCTTTATCAGAGAATATCTGTCGAAAAGCCAGTCAGAAGACAATTCTCATGTAATACTGGTAGACAGTTACCAGGTGACTAATGCATATTATACCGGACTGCGTCAAATGGCAAAAGTGGCATGCCTTGAAGATATGGGACAATCCTATCCTGTAGATTTGCTGATCAATTATAATATTTATGGTCCAAAACTGAAATATGATAATAAAATAACAGCCAGTACTTTATTAGGAACGAAATATCAGCCTCTCCGGAAAGAGTTTCAGGAAGATACAGAGTATGTTGTGAAAAATAAAATATCAAATGTTATGATAACTACAGGAGGAAGCGATCCCTGTTTTGCAGCAAAAGAATTTACAGATGCCTTTTTGATGGAAGAGGAGTTACGGGGAGCTAAGGTTGTATATCACATTGTGAGTGGTCCTTTCAATACCTATGGCAATGAGTTGCATCAGTTATATGATAACAATCCACAGGTAGAGATCCACGAACATGTAGCCTGTATGAAAGAGATCATGAAGGAATGTGATGTGATCCTGTCAGCAACAGGAAGTACGATATATGAAGTCAGTGCTCTGGGAATCCCACTGATCGCGTTTTATTTTGCAGAAAATCAGCGTCAGGGTGCAGAAATGTTATCCGAAATAACACACGTTATTAATTGCGGCAATTTTGCCCGTGATTCCAAACGGGTAGTTGGAAAGGCAAGAGAAACATTGCTGCATTGTTTGAGACAGAAAAAATACAGGGAAACTTTACACCGGGAAGAAAAATCACTGGTGGATGGACAGGGGGCGGCACGTATTGCCCAGTCCCTGGTGCAGCTTGGAAGCAGAATGTGAAAGGTGTGGCAATTAATATGAAAAAAAACAGACAGATGAATTATGAATTATTGCGTATCATTGCCATGCTGATGATCGTGTGCCTGCATTATTTGAGCAAGGGCGGGGCATTAGGAGATCCTAAAGGACAATTGTCAGCAACAGGGTATGCTGCATGGCTGATGGAGGCTTTTTGTCTCGTAGCTGTGAATGTATATGTATTGATCAGTGGATATTTTGGTGTGGATTCCACAACTTTTACCATACGCAAACCACTGAAAATATGGGGACAGGTATGGTTCTATTCTGTTGTGATCGGATTGGTCGCTCTTTTCTCCGGCATTGCTTCATTTGATCTGTATCGGCTTTTTACCTATGCTTTTCCTGTTGTAACGGAACATTACTGGTTTGCAACGGCGTATCTGTTGCTATGTCTTATGATGCCCTTTCTGAATGCAGGAGTTGACAGATTGGACAAGCGTTCCTTTCAATGGATCTTAATAGGGATGTTATTGGTGTTCAGTATTGCCAAGACGGTATTACCAATGCAGTTGCCCTGGGATCATAAAGGATATGATGCTTTCTGGTTTATTTTCCTGTATTTAACGGGAGCATATTTGAAACGATATAAAATAACGGGTGGATGGAAATGGCTTTTTGTGTATATCGCCGGGGTATTTGCAGTGTTCATGAGCTTCCTTACCTTACAGGCTGTGTACTTGAAGCTGGGTAAAATGGGGGATTTTATATCCTATAGTTATTCTTATAATTATTTCTTTACCTATGTAGCTTCCATTGGATTGTTCTTATCATTTGCCCATGTTGGAAATAACTGGAAAGAGAATACATGCAAGGTGATCTCTACACTGGCGGGTGCAACATTTGGGGTATATCTGATCCATGAACATATAGAACTTCGTTATGTGTGGGAGAACTGGTTTGGGTGTGCACAGTTTGCACAGAAACCGATCGGAATCTTTCTGCTGCATATGGCAGGGACAGTGCTGACGGTGTATCTGGTCTGCACCGCAATTGAACTTTTAAGGCAGAAATGTTTTTTGCTGGTTACTGAAAGGCATGGTTATGAACGTGAAACAAAGTAAGATATATAGTTGTATAAAGAAATGGCTGCCAGTCCTGATCCTGTTATTGTATCCTTTGAGAAATATAAGAACAGGTATTGATCTGATGGATGCAGGGTATTCGCTGGGCAATTTCCGTTTCTTTGGAACAATGAATCAGATGTGGAAGTTTGCAACCTATCTGGCCAACATAACAGGAGTTGTACTTTCCAGATTACCTTTTGGCGATACCTGGATCGGAATGAATGTGTATACATCACTTCTGATCGGAATAACGGCGGCATGCACATACTGTATCCTGAGAAAATGCATGGGACATCCTGTCCTGCTCTGGCTTGGAGAGATGCTGGCATTATCATTATGCTGGGCGCCTACGACGATCCTGTATCATTATCTGGGATATATTGCTTTGACAGCGGCGACTTTATTATTGTATCGGGCATTGACCATGCACAGCAATATGTGCTACGTAGTTGCAGGCATAGTGCTGGGACTGGCTGTTGGAGTGCGGATGCCCAATATTACGTATGCAGCACTGATACTTCCGGTGTGGTATTATGAATGGCTGACTCATGATAAAGAGTGGTTACGCAATACTTTACGGTGTATTGCAGGTTTTGTGGTTGGATTTTTGCTGCCTGTAGGTGTTATTGTTGTAAAATATGGCATTCAGGCATATCCGGATATGATCGCTTCTTTGTTTGGTATGACGGATACGGCTACAGATTATAAGCCAGTGTCCATGATCATGGCCATGTTTGGCGATTATATCAGTTATAGTGTATGGCTGATACTGTTTGGGGGATATCTTCTGGCGGGACTTCTTTTATTCCGGATTGCCAGAGATCGATTCGTATGGGCGAAACGTATTGTATATCTGCTTGGAATGATAGTATTGCTTCGCTTCTGTTATGGCAGAGGCATGTTTGGGCTGGATTACACGACTTATTTTGCCATGTATAAATGGGTTACCGTATATTTGCTGATCACGATAATTTTGTGTGCGTATCTGATCATAAAGCGCGAAGTCTTCAAAGAACATAAATTATGGGCTGCATTTATGCTGGTGCTCATTTTCATAACGCCGCTTGGCAGTAACAATGGATTATATCCACTGATCAATAATCTGTTTCTGATCGCGCCGGTATCTTTTGTTTTGCTATATATGGTGCTGACAAAACTGGATGGAGCCAATGGATTTGTATGGAAGAGTATGACGACCTTTGCAGTAGGTTTTATGCTGTTGCAGAGTGTGCTTTTTGGTGTGTTCTTTCATTTTCATGACGTACTTTCGGAGGATGGGAAATACGTCGAAGCAGAAATCCCCGGAAGTATTTCCACCAGGGGAATGTACACTACCGTGGATAAAAAAGAGAAACTCGAAGCACTCGGTGGATATCTGACAAAAAATCAGCTTACTGATAAAAAGGTATTGTTATATGGCGAAATCCCGGCAATTTCCTATATCTTTGATATGGAGCCGGCAGTATTTACGACCTGGGCTGATCTGCCTTCTAATTCGTTAGACAGACTGAAGGCTGATCTGGATGCGATCGTACAGGATTATCCGGTAATTATTGTAACTGATGCAGTAGGAAATGAACTGAAAAATGCAGAATACGGTGAAGATGATAAACTGAAAGAAATCGCAGTCTTCCTGCAAGATGGAAATTACCGATGTACTTATGCTCAAAAAGGATTTTGTGTATACACATCAGACAGATAAGTGTATATGGGTAAAATGATATAGATTAGAGTGAAACTTGCAAAATGCGTAAAAAGTGTGTAAGATTAGGTCAATAGAAAACGTGTTTTAGCTGGTAGAGTGGCGATAGCGCAGAAATGGAGACGACTATGATTAATTTTAACGTACCTCCCTATACGGGAAAGGAAATTGAATATATAAAGCAGGCTGTAGAGAACCAGAAAATCTGTGGTGATGGACCCTTTACAAAGAAATGTAATGAATGGATCGAGAAAAAGACAGGGACAACGAAATGTCTGCTGACGCCTTCCTGCACACAGGCAACGGAACTGGCAGCTCTTCTGGCTGATATTAAAGAAGGTGATGAGATCATCATGCCGGCATATACCTTCGTATCAACAGCAGATGCATTTGTATTGCGTGGTGCGAAACCGGTGTTTGTAGATATCAGACCTGATACGATGAACATTGATGAGACGAAGATCGAGGCGGCAATTACAGACCATACGAGAGCAATCGTTCCGGTACACTATGCAGGAGTTGCCTGTGAGATGGATACGATCATGGATATTGCCAACAGACATCATTTGTTTGTCATTGAGGATGCTGCACAGGGCATCATGGCTTCCTATAAAGGAAAAGCATTAGGGTCGATCGGTGATTTCGGCTGCTATTCATTCCATGAGACAAAGAATCTGAGTATGGGAGAAGGCGGAGCCATTCTGATCAAGGATGCCAAATATATCGAAGATGCTGAGATCATTCGTGAGAAAGGTACGAATCGCTCCAAGTACTTCAGAGGACAGATCGATAAGTATACATGGGTAAATTATGGTTCTTCCTATCTCCCAAGTGATATGAATGCAGCTTATCTCTGGGCGCAGTTGGAACTGGCACGGGAAATCACGGATGTGAGACTGGCACGTTGGAATCAGTATAATGAGTTGTTACAGCCATTGAAACAGAAAGGAATCCTTGAACTTCCTACAGTTCCTGAAGGCTGTATACACAATGCACATATGTATTATATTAAGACAAAAGATATTGAAGAGAGAACTCGTCTGATAGATTTCCTTAAAGAGAATGGAATCTGGGCGGTGTTCCACTATATTCCTCTTCATACAGCACCGGCTGGGATCAAGTTTGGCGAATTCAGAGGTGAGGATGTTTATACGACCAGAGAAAGTGAACGACTGCTTCGACTACCAATGTTCTATAAATTGACAGAGGCAGAAGTTGAATATATCGTAGGTAAGGTGAAGGAGTTCTATCGCGTATAATGGAGAACCAGAGAAGGGTTTTATGGGGCAGGCTTTGGAAGGTTCTTGTATTTGCAGGAGTGCTGGTAGCCGGTCTGGCGATTCGATTTGATTTTTATTATGATTTAAATGATGACACTGCGATCAGGGATATACTCTCGGGCAGATACACGGGAGAACCCAGTGGCTACTGTATTCAGATGCTGTATCCACTGGGCTGGCTGATCGCAGCCGCTTACAGAGCCATTCGCAAGATTTCTTGGTATGGCTTGTTTTTGTGCCTGTGCCAGTTTGGAGTACTTGCGCTGATTGCCTGGAGACTGACGGCACTTGCGAAAAAGACATGGATGCAGATACTCCTTCTGATATTAGAAGGAGTATTGGTGTTGGGATTGATGGGAAGAGAACTGGTCATCGTGCAATACAGTATTACCAGCGGTATATGTATGATGGGAGCGGTATTCTGGTATCTGACAACTCCTGTAAACCAGAAGCCTGCACTATATCTGCGGAGAAATCTGGTGGCTGTGCTTCTGGTACTGCTGTCGTTTATGATCAGGACAGAAGTATGTATGATGCTTATGCCCTTTTTACTGTTAGCGGGACTTAGCCAGTGGGCAAAGGAGAAGAAGCCCTTTGAGGGCACGAATGTCAGAAAATACATGTTAGTCATAGGAAGTGCTTTGCTCGGGATACTGGTACTGTATTCCCTGGACAGTTTCGCATATCGTTCGACAGAGTGGACGAGTTTTAGAAGCTTTTTTGATGCAAGGACAAACCTTTATGATTTTTATGGAATTCCCGATTATGACCAGAATCTGGAATTTTACCAGTCCATCGGGCTATCACGGGAATCATATACTCTTTTGCAGAACTATAATTTTGCATTGGATGATTCTGTTGATGAAAGCCTGTTGACTCGAATTGCAGCATATCAGAAAGAACAGGCAGGGGAACAAAATGGGCTATATAAAATAAGTGGACTTGTCTGCAAGAACAGTCTGCAAGAAGCACTGTGGCTATATAAGCAGCATCTGCTGACTTTTCAGTCAGGGGTGAAGATGTGCATTCTGCTGGCTGCTTATCTGCTGTATTTCCTGCTGGCTTCCGGGAGAAGGAAAAGTGGCTGCGGCTGGAGAATGATCCTGCTGGTTGTAATACGAAGCATGCTGTGGATGTATCTGTATATGGTAGACAGGGCACTCAACAGAGTGACGGCTCCACTGCTGATCACAGAGTCTGCACTTTTATCAGCCTGGATCATACAGGAAGTGAGCGAAATGGAAGGTACAGAGAGTATAAACAGCATTCAGATCATGAAAAAAGCAGGTGCAATGTCGCTGCTGCTTCTGTGTGGACTTACAGGTACTGTGATTAATATGGACAGTACAGGGCAAGAATACGAAATGAGAGAGGAAGCCAATGCACGTTGGAATGCACTGACATCTTATTGCAGGGCAGATGGGCAACATTATTATTCGATCGATGTATACTCATCCACTTCTTATCAAGGAGTACCCTATTCGGATAAATTGTTTGAGGAGTCAGATAATCAGTATCGTAATTATGATATTTGCGGAGGCTGGGCGGCCAAGAGCCCTCTGACTCGCGCAAAGCAGTTAAAATCGGGAATAAAAGGACTGGAAGAAGCTCTGTTGACCGGAGAGGCATTATTTGTTGCAAAACCGGATTCTGACCTGACCTGGCTTAGTGAGTACTATAACAGCAGGGGGAAGTCGACAGAACTCGAGGCAATAGATGAAATTAAGACGGAAGATGGAACGATCGCTTTTATCGTATATCGTCTGCAATAAAGGACAGAAATAAATCATAAGATAATTTGGAGGACAATATGGAGCAGGTAAAACAGGACCTCAGGCTGGTGGGAACACAGATTTATCTTCGACCGATCACGGTGGAAGACACAGATATGGTGTTGAAGTGGAGAAATGATCCACAGGTTGTGAAAAATTTTATTTACCGTAAGCCCATAAGCCGTGAGGAACATTTGAACTGGATTCACGAAAAGGTAGAAAAAGGACTGGTGATACAGTTTATTGTATGTGATAAGGAAAATGACAAACCATTAGGGTGCGTTTATCTGCAGAATTTTGATACAGTCTGTAATAAGGCAGAGTGGGGAATCTTTTATGGAAACGAAGGAGCAAAGGGAAAAGGAATCGGAACAGAGTCCGGTAAACTTCTGATGCATTATGCTTTCCATGAATTGAAACTGCACAAAGTAATGGGAAGAGTGTTGGCGTATAATAAGGCGAGCATCAGAGTGCATGAGAAAATGGGAGGTATCCATGAAGCTTATTTAAAAGATGAACTTTATCTTGACGGAGAATATGTGGATGAAATCTTTTTTGGCTTTACCAAAGAAAGCACGGATGCGGTTTATCAGGAAAACAATACGGCGCATACGAAAGTAAGTTTTGTCATTCCATGTTATCGGAGCGCCCGGACAATTGAAGCAGTCGTAGAGGAAATAAGGGAAACTATGGACAAAATACAAGGATATTCTTATGATATCATCCTCGTAAATGACTGCTCACCGGATAATACTTTTGATGTGATCAGGGACTTGTGTGGACGTTATCAGAATATCGTGGGACTGAGTCTGGCGAAAAATTTCGGACAGCATGCTGCTCTTATGGCGGGGCTGCGCAGATCGGATGGAGATATTGCGGTATGTCTGGATGATGATGGACAAACTCCGGCAAATGAGGTCGGTAAACTTCTGGATGGCCTGGCACAGGGGCATGATGTTGTCTATGCAAGTTATGGGAATAAGAAGCACAGTGCCTTCCGCAACTTCGGGACATGGATGAATGATATTATGACCAGAGTGATGCTGGGAAAGCCCAAGGATTTGCATGTGACCAGCTACTTTGCGGCAAAACGCTATATTGTGGACAGCATGTTACAATATGAGAACAGTTATCCATATGTGATCGGACTGGTACTAAGGGCAACGAAGAATATTATCAATGTACCGGTAGAGCATCGCAGCCGCGAAGTAGGAACCTCCGGTTATACTATGAAAAAATTACTGGCACTCTGGTTTAACGGATTTACAGCATTCTCTATTA
>CAYRAW010000134.1:0-8202 GCA_964422225.1 uncultured Roseburia sp. | reverse complement strand
CCGATAATTACTTGTCCACTTTGTTCAAGGCGCAGGTAGGAACTTCGCTTAATCAATATATTATACAATACAGGATTGAATACAGTAAAACACTATTATCCAGAACCAGTGAGAAAATACAGGATATAGCTGTTCAATCCGGCTTTTCGGATACGAATTACTTTTCCTCCGTATTCAAAAAAATGACAGCTAAAACACCTTTGATGTACAGGAAGGAATGTTCTAATGGGAAATAATATAAAACGTTTTTTTAATAATTTAAGTTTACGTAATAAGATTTTCTTATCTTTTATTTCCTTGCTTTTACTGGTAGTAGCCTGTTTATTATCTTCCTTCATATATCTTGCAAACTCAGATGCACAAAAGAATATGATGTATTCCGCCAGCACCGCATTAACTCAGACAAAATCCTTCCTCGATTTCAAAACAGAATCTGTGAGAGAAATCATGAATGTCTTTTCTTTTAATGAGATTCTCCAGAAGACACTGAAAACATCCCCTTTACATTATGAAAATAACGTAGGTGTCTGGAAAATGGATTGTGAAGAATTGGAATCTCAATTTTATACTTTGCAGACAACACCTGATATCAATGCTATTTCCCTATATATGAAAGAAGGACCTGCTGCTTATATGGAATCTGAGAAGCTGTTCTCTCTGTCCAACTACATGGATACTGATTTTTATGAAAATTACAGCTTTTCTTCCCGTAAGCTTTCATGGTATAAAGGACAGGACTTCACACCTGGTTCATCGCCTGATAACATTATCGTATTAAAAAACATTATTAATTATGACAATTATCAAGATACGATTGGCATTCTACGTTTTGAATTTTCCAGTAGTATTTTTTCAGATATCCTGAATCAAAGTAAGCCATCACAGAACACCATTTCCTTTCTCACAGATGGTTCACAGATTATAGCACACTCTGACTTTACCAGTCCTACAGATGATGAAACTATAGATTCTGTTCTGGATTATGTATCTTCTCTGACAGAATCTGCTCAATACCCATGTTTTCAGGATTCTGTCATGCTCCATGACAAAGAATATATTGTATGTATTGATATTATCAAGCGGACAAACTGGAAATTTATTTTGTTGATTCCACTGTCTGATATCCAGTTATCACAGACTTCCACTATAAGTATTACTTTATATATCAGTTTAATGGTATTAATTCTGTCCATTATCATCACTTTGGGTCTGTCAAAGAACTTTACAAAACGTCTGACTTTCCTATCGAAACAGATGAAGAACATAGATGATTCCTCTGTATTCTTTGATGAATTATCTCCAACGAGCCGTGATGAGATTGGTATTTTATCCCAAAATTTTAACTATATGTTATTTAAGATATCGGTATTACTTGATGAGAAATATAAATTAGGTCAGGAGGTAAAGAATGCAGAATTAATTGCACTTCAGGAACAGATAAATCCACATTTTCTGTATAACACACTGGACCAGATCTACTGGCTTGGTGTAAAAAACAAAGCTCCTGAAATCAGCAGCCTTGTTTTACAATTATCTAAATTCTACCGATTAAGTCTGAGTAAAGGCAAAAACATTGTTCCTTTATCAAATGAATTGGAGCATATTCAGACTTATGTAGCAATTCAGAACTTTCGCTATGATAATATGATTGCTTTAAACATTGAAATATCTGAAGAAGCACTTCCTTTTGAATTGCCTAAGCTGACGTTGCAGCCCATTGTGGAAAATGCAATTCTCCACGGTATCTGTGAAAAAGATGAATTGGGGACTATTACAATCAAAGCTCAAAATACAAACAATAAATTTTCTTTAGATATTATAGATGATGGTATTGGCATGGATAGTGATACACTTGATCACCTTTTTGACACGGACAGTTCCTCTCATGGCTATGGTCTTAAAAATGTCATGAAACGGTTAAAACTCATTTATGCAGACAAGGTTCAGATCAATGTATCCAGCACTCCTGATCAAGGCACCACAGTTTCTATTGAAATTACTTATACACCAAAATAACTTCCAAACAATAAAAATTCTCCCCTGTTGCACATTCAGGGGAGAATTTCGTCTTAACTTACCATTCTTAATTAACTTTTATTAAAGATACATCATCCACTCGTATCCAATTACCTGCGTTAGAATCACTCCATATACCAATTTGAATTCTTCCATTTGTTACTACAATATCATCAATAGTAACCTCTGTCCAACTTGAAATTGTTCTCGATAAATCAACCTGTTTTCCAGAAGTTCCCATATTTTTTGCATATAGCGTAGCCGCATTCTGCCCACCACTACTTCTAACATAAGCACTTAACATATACGTACCATTAGGAACAGCAATGTTCTGATATGTGCTGACATTATAAGCATTTTGATTATAAAAATTCAAGCACCATTTACCAGTCATTCCTTTATCAAGATTGCTAATAGAATCTTTTAAACTGGAATCATTATACCAATAACTCCATCCAGTAAGTTCGCTGCTGCTAACTCTATCTGCTTCAAAACTAGGGTTCATTACATAATTGTTTCCAGATTCAATACTCCAATTACCAGTTACCGAATCAATGGACCATTCACTCAATGAATTGAAATAAGGAATATCTCCATCAAAGGATATTGGAACCCACTGATTATATCCTAACCCATTTCCAGCAAAGTCACTCCATCTGTCTCCACAATATATGACTGTTGTTTTTTCAGTTCCTTTTATTGTTATGAAAAATCCAGACTGTGAAACATGACTGTAATCATTTTGTGAACCGTTCATTACCGTATCAGAACTGTATGTTCCCTGTATGTTATCCGAATAAATATAATGTGTAGTAGAAGCATTCCATCCATGCAAATCAGATGAGCAGATATAGTACTTTCCATTATATTTAAACATACAGTTGCCTTCTCTTCCTTCTGAATTTCTGGCAACACATACTCCTTGCTCTATAGATAAGTAATCACTTTCTCTTAAAGCTGCAACATATGTATTTCCTCTTCCTCCAGAATTAGAAAAAACAAGATAAGCTTTCCCATCATCATCAATAAAAATTGTCTGATCACCTGTCACCACTGAACTACCGTTCAAAATCTCTACTTCACTCTGTATATGATCATACGTAAAATTTGCTGTTGGCGTATCTCCAGTCGCAAATAGAACTCCAGTACCATTTGTTCCGACAAATTGAGTAAGTAATACATACTTATGTGTATTTGAATTATATGCTACCCCTAAACGTCCTAACCATTCACAACCTTCTAATCCGACTGTATTACATGTTAAAATATCGTTTTCATGTGTCCAGTTCACTAAATCTGTTGATGAATAACAACTAACTGCTACAAATGAAGTATCATTATTCTTTTTATACGGACTATTTGCATATGTTACTGCTCCTTGATATTTTACACCATACCAATAATATTTATTTTCGAAGAAAAATACTCCACCCCCCTGAGAATATATATAATTTCCTTCTGTATCTCTCCAAAAATTATCATTAGAAACATTTAATTCTTTAGCAAAAACTGTTTCATTACTATCTATCATGAAAAAAATTATTATTATACAAAATAAAAATTTTTTTGCCAAATTTTTCATAAATCCACCCCTATTCTACAATAGAGAAGCTTTTACCCTTCTCTATTGTAATTAAAATATAATTTTATTTTCCCATATAAGTATCTGCCTGACTCTGAATCTCCTGTCGAACATCTTCAATACCGGATGCTTTCATTTTCTCTTCCAGTGTACTGATTGCGTTATCTACATTATCCACCATACCTACACACATAGGGTTAAAATACTGCTGAAGTACCTGTGTAATATTGGCTGTTTCTGTCTGAATATCCTCAAGATTTGGCGCAAATGATGCAAATGCATGATTTACCAGCATTCCTCCTTCAATCTGTTCCTTCAATGCAACATAATCATCTGACCAGGATGCCATTGGAAGATGCTGATCCTTATTGGTGAACCAGAAGCCTGCAGCATCAGCCGGATATGTATTGGTATCATTGGTTACACCTTCCGGTAAGCCGATTTTGTTATCCTCTGTAATGATATAGTTCTCACCTTCGATACCAAAATATACTAAATAATTATATGTTTCATCTTCCATCAGCTTATCCAGTACCATCATCGTACGTTCAGGATACTGGCAAGTTGCTGCTATTGCAACACCATTATTCAAATAGGAGGTTGCAAGAGTATGTCCATTCTGATTGGTTACAGGGACAATTCCAACATCGTATCCTTTATCTTTGGCACTTGCCAGAAAGCTTTGCATATCAACAGAATTACCAAATGCTACCGCAGATTTTCCTTCAAGGAATGCATCTGTACTACGTATTGTATTGGAAAATACATCTTTATTTACATAGCCTGCATCATACCATTCTTTCATGATATTGGCTGCATACTTTGTTGCTTCCCCAATCTCACCTTCATACATTGGAGTCATCGTAACATCTTCATCTTCAAAGCACCAGAATAAGCCCAGATTATTTGCATCCTCCCATCCATCACTGCACTCTTTTCTCAATGCCATGAATGGAGCCTTTAAATCATATGTAGAGTCAAGATTCATAGGCTGTATGTCAGATTCATTTTCTGCTATCGCTGCAAAATACTTTGTAAAATCGCCTAATTTATTCAATTCGCCAACATTATATTTATCTGCCAGATCTTTTCTGTACGCAACTACATCACATCTTCTATCAGGTGTACTTGTTGTAATCATGTAGTTCTTACCATTTACCTGACTCTGCCAGAAGGCTACATGATCACAGTTCTGGTAATGAAGGGGCATATACTTCTGCATATCCTCTTCTGTAATTTCATAGAAAGCATTCTTGGTCGCTTCCTGTGTATACATACACCAGTCGGCAGTAAAAATGAAATCAATATCCTCTCCTGCTGCTAATAAAAGTGGATATTTCGTAGTATATTCTCCCCAGCCCAGATACCGTATTTCAATTGTTGTATTCAGTTCGTCTTTTAGTTTTTCATTTACCGCTTCAAGAACCTGAGGCATTCCCTCTGGCGCTTCACCCAATAAATAGCCAACCAGATTTACCTCCTGTGACAAATCAATCTCATCCTCTGCCACATTTTCTTCCTGTGTCTGTTCCGTTGCAGCACTTGCCGCCGTATCGGTTGACTCCGACTTAGTTTCTGCACTGCTTCCGCAGCCTGTCAGTGTCATGATTCCTGCCAGACCTAATGCCAGTACACTGTTCATTTTCTTTCTTCTCATTTTAATTACCATACCTTTCCGTAACCCGCAAACTTTGTGTTGCAGGCACAAATTTATGTGTGAAATATCTTCTATATATGGAGTTTTCACACTAACCCCCTTATTCTTTGACAGATCCTATTGTAATCCCTGCTACAAAATACTTTTGTACAAATGGATATAAAAAGATGATCGGACCTGTAGCAACCACTGTCATAGCCAGCTTCAAGGTTTCTGTTGGCATGTTCTTGATCACAGCATTTTCGGATGCTGCCGAGGATATCTGTGCCGAGGATAACATCCGATATAATGTATACTGCAACGGATACAGTTTATCTTTTTCTACAAACATCATAGCTGTCCACCAGTCATTCCAGTATCCCAGAGCTATAAATAAACCAATCGATGCCATTGCCGGCTTGGCCAGTGGCAGCACAATCTGCCAGAAAACTCTGAAATCATCTGCTCCATCTATCTTCGCCGACTCAATCAATGAATATGGAATCGATGAATGAATGAAATTTCTCAACACCAATATATTAAAAACGCTGAATAACGGTATCAATAAAAGAACAAGCATAGTATTTTTCAAATGCAGACTCTTGCTTACTACGATAAAGAAGGAAACTAATCCTCCATTAAACAGTTCGGTAAAATACAGGAAAAAGGCTAAATGATTTCGATAATATACCTCTTTTCTAAACAGAACATAGGCAGTCATGGCTGATAAAAACAAGGATACGATAGTTCCTATCACTGTAATGAAAATCGTGACTTTATAGGAATTCAATATTTTCTCCGGATATTCAAATACTGTCTTGTAAGCATCCAGTGATAATTCTCTTGGAATCAGTCGATATCCGTAATTAATCATTGCATGTTCACTGCTAAATGAGCTTGTTACCAGACATAAGAATGGATAAAGGGCTACTGCTGCCACCAGACCAACTACAATATATCCGATTCCCTGTATAGCAATCTCATCTTTTGCTTTTATTTTCATGATGCTGTCCCCTCCTTAAAATAATGCTGAACTTTCATCTACCTTCTTTACAATACCATTTACAGCAGTGATAATAATAAAGCAAAGAATTGACTGATAAAATGCAGATGCCGATGCCATACCGAAATCAGAAGCTGTCATTAACGATCTGAATACGAATGTATCAATGATATCCGTTGCATCCATCAAAAGTCCATTATTGCCAATCAATTGATAGAACATATCAAAATCTCCACGCATTATCTTACCGACACCCAGTAATATCAGCGTAATGGCAGTCGGCTTCAATAATGGTATCGTAATATATCTGATCCCCTGAAATGCGCTGGCTCCATCAATCTTGGCAGCCTCATAACAGGATTGGTCAAGCCCCATGATAGCTGACAAAAATAATACACTGCCATAGCCTACCCATTTGAAACCATACAGGAAGGGAAGTAATATCTTCCATGCCCCAGGTGTTGTAGCAATATTAAGTGCCTCCATACCCAGCATCTGTCTGATCTGATTGATAATACCTGTATCATAATCAAATATTCTATATACCATACTGGATAATACAACCCAGGATACAAAATATGGCAGGAACATGATTGTCTGTGATATCTTTTTAAAAAGCTTATTGTTGATTTCTGCCAACAGAATTGCAATAATGACGGAAGAAATAATGTACACAGCCAGAAATACAATGTTATAAGTAACTGTATTCACTGTGATCATTAATGCTTTTCCCGATTTGAAGAAATATGCAAAATTATCAAATCCATTCCACGGACTTCCAAATATTCCATCCCTGTAGTTATACTTCTTAAATGCTACAATAATTCCGGCTAACGGATAATATCTGAATATGACAAACCATATAACAGCCGGCATAAACATAAGATACAAAAGCTTATTCCTCTTTATATCCTGTAATAAAGTAGGTCTGTTACGCTTTTTATTTCCGCCTTTCATATGTGCCCCCCGCCTTTCTTTATCTTATGTCTACATTGTAGCCGTTTTTATTTCCTGTTTTTCTTGAAATTTCTATTATTCTCTCGAAATTTCTAACATAAAAGTAACTATTCAGAACCTGCCTTCAAAATGCTCTGAACAGTTACACATAAAAAATAAAGCCTGCTGTTCTTTAAAACGCAAGCTTTACGATATATTAAATTTTATGTAACTCAATTGCAAAAGAAAATCTGCGCTCCTGTCCAGATTCAAGAACCGGAAGCTTGTCTTCCTTTTGAGCAATGCTGATTCTATCATAAAATCCGGAGGAGGGCTCTAAAGCACAATTATATGCGCCATCCAGTCCCCCCGCTGTAATCCATACCCCTAAGTATGGCAATTCTTTCTCATCATAGTAATAAGAGCACTTCATCTTCTGAGTCGGATACACTACACTGCATTTTCCTTCCTGAACTTTCTCAATTCCATAATATTTCACCATTGAACATGTATCCGGTGATGGAACCTGGCAAAAATCATAGGAACTGTTGTATAATGAATATTCCTTTCCATTTCTACCAATCAATGGAGAATCTAAGACATTTCTCACATGCTTTATTCCTTTTGGAAAAACAAAATACATATCCGGTTCATAGCGAAGCAGTCCATGCCATGTCCATATATCAGGAAAACTGTTCCCATTATTTCGAATAATGTACTGGATATTTAACCGGTTTTCTATAAGAGTATACGTTTTCTCATAATCGTACTGGAATGCTTCACTATACCAATACAGCCGTATCTGATTATACTGTATTCTCTCAGCCTCAAAGCACTTACTCCAGATTTCACCATGATTAGGATAATGCAGTTCTCTATTCTCCCACTGAAACGTTTCTTCATCAATATTGGGATAAGTATCATCCATACCGTATGCATATCTGCCAAAATCTTCATTTAAGCCGGGTTTTGTATTCTTATCCGTCTCACGCATTTGTGCTGTTAGTTGAAAGTCCTGCTGCTTCTCAT
>CAYRAW010000133.1:0-8243 GCA_964422225.1 uncultured Roseburia sp. | reverse complement strand
GATTCCTTCTTAGTCATATCATAAACTTCTGTCTTGCCCTGTGTCAAAGCCTCTGCCGTATTCTCACTGTCCTGCGATTTACTGCCTTCTATTACCGTTTCTCCAGTTGTCTGATTTGTTACGGTTCCATTCTTTCCATTATCAACAATCGTATCGTCTTTTCTTCCTGTATCCGGCAAATTCCAGATATCAAGCTGATTGGAAGTCAGTGTACTTCCTGACACAAGTGCATTGACACTGTCAACTACTGCCTGTGTCTGACTCACTTCCTTAGCTGCTGCTATCTGCTGTGCATGATTTACCTTTGATCCTCTAGTCGGTTTGTTGACAAGCAACATCAGTCCCACTACAACCAGAATCACTGCAGACATGATCAAAGCCATGTAGATCAATGTCATATTCGGTCTCTGTTCCTGTTCATACTCATCTGCCATATATCGCATACTGTCAGTCTCCCCTTTTTCAAGCCATGCTGATACTCTTCATTTTTTCAGCTTTACATAATACTTTTACAATTTGAATTATATATTATATTTCATTCTTTTTCAATATTTTTCTGACAGTTTATAAAATTGTTCTTATTTCCAGTTAAATGTAAACGATTCGTATATAAATAATCAGAAAAGGCACAACCTTTATAAGCTGTGCCTTTCCAATCATATACAGTTCTGTATCACTACTAAATAATTGCCTTCTTCGGACATTTTTCTTTACATGCACCACATCCGGTACATTTGCTCTGGTCGATATGCGCATGGAAATCTGTCACGGTAATTGCCTGACTTGGACATACCTTCACGCAGAGTCCACAACCGATACAGCCTGTCTGACATGCTTTCATCGTAACAGGTCCTTTATCCTTGGAACTGCATGCCACAACATGCTTTGCATCATATGGAACCAGCTCGATCAAATGCTTAGGACATGCCGCAATACACTTACTGCACGCCTTGCACTTCTCCTTGTCTATTACTGCAATTCCGTCCCTGATGGAAATTGCTCCGAAAGGACAAACTTTTACACAGGTTCCAAAGCCAAGGCAGCCATGACTGCAGGATTTGGCACCGCTGTCCGGAACGAACTGTACCATAGTACAGTCTTCCACACCTGTATATTCATAGTTAAGAGAAGTCTTTTCACAGGTTCCTGCACATTTAACAAATGCTACCATTCTTGTGCTTTCCCCGGCCTCTACGCCCATGATCTCTGCTATAACTTTGCCAACCTTTTCACCACCTACAGGACAGGCATTAACCGGCGCTTCACCTTTTGCGATAGCTGCCGCCAGACCGGAACAGCCGGGATAACCACAGCCGCCACAGTTGTTGCCTGGAAGGGATGCCAACACCTGCTGCTCCTTCTCATCTACATCTACCTTGAACCAGATGCCTGCCGCACCCAGAAACAATCCCAGGAGCAGACCGAGTCCTGCCACAACAACAACTGCTGTGATAATCGCTGATATATTCATACTCAATCCCTCCTATAACAATCCTGAGAATCCGCAGAATGCAATTGCCATAAGTCCTGCTGTGATCATAACAATAGGCATTCCCTTAAAAGACTCAGGGATATCATTATATTCCATTTTTTCTCTGATTCCTGCCAGAATCGTAATAGAGATCAGGAAACCTGCTGCTGTTGCGAAACCGCTGACGATACTGTAGAGAATACCATAATTCTTCTGTACATTTGTCAATGCGATACCCAATACTGCACAGTTCGTTGTGATCAGCGGCAGATATACGCCAAGTGCCTGATACAATCCCTGTACATATTTCTTGAGGAACATTTCCACAAACTGTACCAATGCAGCAATGACCAGAATAAATACGATCGTCTGCAAATAAGTAATATCCAGCGGCACCAGAATGAATTTGTAAATAGCCGCTGCCACCGCACTTGCCAGTGTGATAACGAATACGACCGCACCACCCATGCCGACTGCTGTATCTACCTTCTTGGATACACCAAGGAAAGGACATAAGCCCAGGAACTGGCTCAATACTACATTGCTGACCAGTGAAGAGCCGATCAAAATAATCAGTAAATCTTTAATTGTCTCAGCCATTCTTCTTCTCCTCCTCGCTTACTTTTTCTCCAGCCTGTGCATCATAGAAGCGATGCGCACATCCACTGTCACCACATGCTGCACAGTCTACACTGCAGCCGGACTGAATCTTGTCAACATTCTGTCCTTTCTCTGCCAACTTTCTCTTTACACGGTTCTGGATCGCAGTCAATGTCGCCAGTACAAAGAATGCCCCCGGAGCCATGATAAAGATAGCGATCGGTACATACTCTACCTGATGGCTGATTCCTACTGCTGCGAGCACATGATTGATTCCACTGCAGATACCGGACATAACCGGCAGTCCGAATATTTCACCGGCACCCAGAAGTTCTCTGACTGCACCGATACAGGTCAGGGCAACTGTAAAGCCAAGTCCCATTCCTAATCCATCAAAGAAGGAAGGAATCACCGGATTCTTGGATGCAAAAGCTTCTGCACGGCCAAGAATGATACAGTTTACAACGATCAATGGGATATAAATACCCAATGAATCATACAGACTCGGAATAAATCCCTGCAATAACAACTGCATCACTGTAACAAAGGATGCAATAATAACGATGAACGCCGGAATCCTTACCTTATCGGGAATGATATGTCTCAGCAAAGATATGATCATGTTACTGAGTACCAGAACGGCAGTCGTTGTCAGTCCCATACCCAGACCATTGATCGCTGATGTCGTAACTGCCAGTGTGGGACACATACCAAGTGTCAGTACAAAGGTAGGGTTTTCTTTTACCAGTCCATTGAAAAAGACCTGCGCAGAGCTTTGCTTCATTTCTTCTTTCTCGCTCATTGTGCACTGCCTCCTTTCAAAAATTCATCAAAATATACCAGACCTGCATTTACGCCATTTACTACAGCGTTGGTAGTAATGGTAGCGCCGCTGATCGCATCAATTTCGGAATCAGTAGTTGAGCCTGTCTTTGTGCAGGAGAATCTGTCTACATCTTTATTCTCAAACTGTGGCACCAGAACTTCTCCTGCTCTCATGCCAAGTCCTGCTGTTTCGGAAATACTCAGTAATGAAATGCCATTCAAAACACCATCTGTAGTCACACCCATAGAGAACTGGATATCTCCGCCGTAACCTTCATGGTCTGTTACTGTGATCACATAACCGAGTAATGAGCCGGAAGCATCTTTTGCAGCTATCAGTTCATCGATATCAGCACCCGTAAGTCCCGCATCAGCAAGAGCCTGCGTAGCATCTTCCATTTCCTGTTCTTCAAAGGATGCCGCAGCCGCAAACACATTCTGACATGCCTCTGTCTTTGCCTTTTGCTCCTGTCTGGCAATTGGTTCCTTGGTAATATCATTGACAACGCCCAGCATCAGCCCTGCGATCAGTGTAATGGCAAAGAGAATCAATGCATCTTTTATCATACCTTTCATGCTCTTTCCCCTCCTTTACCAAATGCCTTGGGCATCGTAACCTTTTCAATCAGAGGAACTAACAGATTGCCCAGAATGATCGCATAGGATACGCCCTCTGCGGAAGGACCAAATACTCTGAAAATTCCAGTCATGATTCCCAGAAATACACCGTAGAGATACTGTCCTTTCTTCGTGATCGGTCTGGTCACATAATCTGTCGCCATGAAAAAGGCACCAAGCATCAGACCGCCGCCTGCAAGGTTTGCTGATATGTACTGAGAATCAAAGCCATGTCCGCCAAAGATTGTGATAAAAATAACAAATGTTACAATATAAGTACCGGGAATCTTCAGATCGATCACGCCCAGTAAAATTAAAATACAGGCACCGATGATCAGAGCCACCATACTTGTTTCACCGATCGTACCGGATGTGCGGCCTATGATCATGCTCATGACATCCACGTTTTCTCCTGCTTTTAATGCTGCCAGCGGCGTTGCTCCCGTATAGGTATCACAATTAAAGTTCGTCATCAGGGAGGTGAAGGATATCATAAGGAAACATCTTGCCCCCAATGCAGGATTCATAAAATTCTGACCCAAACCGCCAAAAAGCATCTTAACTACAAGAATCGCAAAGATTCCACCCATTGCAGCCATCCAAAGGGATGCCATCGGAGGCAGGTTCATTGCAAGCAGCAAGCCTGTCACAACTGCAGATAAATCTCCTATCGTGACTTTCTTCTTCATTAATCTTTCATAAATATATTCTGTCAGAACAGTAGATGCAATAGTGACTATGATAACAGCCAACGCATGCAGTCCAAAATTAAATACTCCAAAACACGCAGCAGGAAGCAGGGATATGATGACATACAACATAATGCGTGATGTCGTGTCCTTCGACCTGATATGCGGATTAGAAGATACCTTCAATAAATCACTCACGTCTATATGCCTCCTATTTCTTCTTTTTATTTGCAAGTACTATCTTACGCATAGACTTGATGGACTGGGTAAGCTGTCTCTTAGCCGGACAGACATAACTACAGCAGCCACACTCACAACATTCCAGACCGTTGTTCGCTTCAAAACCCTCTGTATCCCCATGTTCTGCGCAAATAGCCAGTTTCCGCGGTACGATTCTTCCAGGACATACCTCTACACATCTGCCGCAGTTGATGCAGGCACTCGGTTCATACATAGATACTTCATCCTTCGTCATACAAAGGAGCGCAGACGCCGTCTTGGTCGTAGGTACATTTAAGTCAAATAATGCAAACCCCATCATTGGCCCACCCGATACGACTTTTTCCGGCTGTGTCTTGAAACCGCCGGCTTCTTCGATCAGATCCTTATAGTTCATGCCGATCCTGACATAGAAATTTCTCGGATCATTCACAGCATCACCTGTTACGGTAACGATTCTGTTCATCAGAGGTTTTCCCTCTTTGACTGCATGATAAATTGCAACAACTGTATCCACGTTATCGACTACGCATCCCGCATCTGCCGGAAGCATGGAAGAATTAATGGCTCTTCCCGTTGAAGCATAGATCAACTGACGTTCTGCACCCTGTGGATATTTTGTCTTTAACGCCTTTACAGAGATTCTGGTATCATCCTTTGTTAAATCTTTCAGGATCTGTATACAATCCGGTTTATTATCTTCTACTGCAAGGATACCTCTTGCATTATCAAAAAGCCGCAGAATGATTTTAAGTCCTTCTACCAGTTTCTCCGGTTCTTCTAACATTCTCCGATAATCTGATGTAAGATACGGTTCACACTCTGCACAGTTCGCAATTACATATTCAATTTTATCCGGTTCCTTGGGAGAAAGTTTTACATGCGTTGGAAATCCTGCGCCTCCCATACCTACAATTCCCGCTTCCTGAATCAGCTTGATGATCTCCTGCTTACTCAGTTTCTCAGGGTCATGTGGGACATAAGTAACCTCCTCAAATAATCCATCATTATCAATAATAATGGAATTGACCATATCACCGGTTACCACTCGTCTGGGTTCAATTGCTTTCACTGTTCCCGATACAGTGGCATAAATCGGTGCAGATACGAAGCCCCCCGCTTCTGCTATCTTTTGTCCGGTAAGGACTCTGTCGCCTTTGGCAACAACTGGTACAGCCATTGCTCCAATATGCTGGCTTAAAGGATACACCATTTCGCCTTTAGGCACGATTTCCTTCATTGGCTTGTCCTTGGAGAGATCCTTGCCATCATACGGATGAATACCGCCATGAAATGTCAGCTTAGCCATTGCTTCTCCTTCTTTCCTTCTTTCTTAGGTGTTGTATCTTAAAAGTTCAGATAATTCATTTAAGAACACCCACTATTATAAATATACTATCTTTTTATGTTTTTTTCTACATTATTCGTGAGATTTTGATAAAATTAGAGCTCATAAGCAATGTAGGAATAAATCCCCTTAATATCATTTCTGGCTTCTAGAGAATAAATCACGGAGTAAGTGTTGTTCATATACCAAATTCCTTTGCAAGTTCCTCGTCAATCTCATCCACGGTATAGGTTTTGCCGGATTTAAGGGATTCCACACCTTTCATTAGTTCTGCATCAAGCTCCGCTCTACTCATACCACCAATGGCGATAGGTTTTGCAGAAGGAAGGGGTAAATCAAGCTTGCAGATTATTGCTGCAACCATCTCTTTGTTCTTATTTTTTCACTTTCTCATTTTCTATAATTGAAGTGATCCATCTATAACACTTTCTCAATGATTTCTGCAAGTTTCCTTGCTTCTTCATCAGTAAGTGTTACACCTTTGCCCATCTTTTCATGTCCAGGTGCCCAGTCCCTGATATCATACTTAGGGACTCCGCCATTCCATGATATCTTATTAAGCTCTTTAGTCCAACCCTTAGCACTTTCTGAAAGTACACCTATCTGCTCTACTATTTCATATTTAATATCTGCCATATTACTTCTCTCCTTTATATTTGCATACCTGTTATGTAAGTTTGATATCAGATTGTCGACACGCTGTGTCGACAATCTGTGGAAAAGCCTTGTAGAATCTTAAACAGTGATATAAATTGCTCCTGTCATATTCCTTTTCATATTTTTGAAACAGATTCTTTGATAAATTTTTAATAATTTTCACACCATATTTTATTCAATGCTATAATCTACCCACACTTCTACCTTTCAGCTTTATCCCGCACCTAAAACAGCAAGGATAAATATAACTATTATAAAAATCAAAAATGAAATGTACGCCACGCACTCTATATGTTCCTTATTCAAAATTCTTGATTTCTATTATCTAATTTTTTCATTTTACATTCAAAAACTTTACATCTTCTATTGCCATGTGCTAAGTTATTTATATAAGATTAGATGTTTGTGAAACATAATATTATGAATACAGAAGTGTACAGATTTAACAAATGCATAAACAGACACTGTGCAGCCGTCGGTACTTAGGTGGTCAAATAGCGCAGCTCTTTTAGCCTTATGTACCGTTACGAGCTGCAGTGTAGCAAGAGCAGGTCTGTGTTGCATTGTTAAAGCGGTACAATTCGTCCCCTTCTTTATACTTGTTTCGAAATTACCTATTTATATAAAATTACAGAAAGGTGGATTTATGCCCCATGAAATGCATTTCCAATAGTCTGGGCGCACTTGCCCCACGCTACCCAATTGAGAATCTCTGCATTCCTAAGCAGACACTTTTTATAGATATAGAAACTACCGGGCTCTATGCCAAAAGCTCATCTCTTTATCTGATCGGCTGCATCTACTATAATACTCAGGAGCAGTCTCCTGCATGGTATTCTATTCAGTGGTTTGCCACTAACTACGAAGATGAAGAAAATGTGCTGCGCGCCTTTGCAGAATTTGCTGCCAATTACCGTTATCTGATTCACTTTAATGGTAATCAATTCGATATCCCTTATCTTGAAAAAAAGATGTCTCAATACCATATCAATTGTGATTTAAACCGCTTCGAAGGAATTGATATTTACCGCCGTATTTCTCCTTATAAGGAATTTCTTCACCTGCCAAATTGTAAGCAGAAAACGATTGAAGGATTCCTTCATACTGACCGCGAAGATACCTATACCGGTGGTGAATTAATCGATATCTACCATGAGTATGTTCTGACTCATGACAGTGAAAAAGAGCATTTTCTGTTACTGCATAATGCAGAAGATATTAAAGGTATGTTAGATATCATAGCCGCATTGGCAATTCCTGATTTAATTCACGAACCCGTAAAAGTCACAAAAGTTCATGCGAATTATTATAATGACATTCATCAGCAGAAATGCCCCGAAATTATTATGAGTCTGAAGCTCCCAACTCCTCTTCCCACAGACATTTCATATAGCGCTGAATCCTGCTATTTCATAGGTTCCGGCGGTGAAGGAAAGCTTCGGGTTCCTATCTACGAAGAAGAAATGAAATATTTTTATTCCAATTATAAGGATTACTATTATCTTCCGGAAGAGGACATTGCCATTCATAAATCCGTTGCAGGTTTCGTAGATAAAGAATTCCGCCAACAGGCTTTGGCTTCCAACTGTTATACCCGCAAATATTCTTCCTATCTTCCGCAGTGGGATGTATTATTTACACCTTTCTTTAAACGCAACTACAAGGATAAAGAGCTATTCTTTGAATTAACAGATGAATTCAAAACAAGAAGGGACGATTTTAATCAATATGCGCATCATATTTTAGAAATGTTAGCCAGTCATCGCTCTTAATCTCTTGCTTATCTTATTTAGCACAAAAGCCATTGCTACTACTA
>CAYRAW010000132.1:0-8274 GCA_964422225.1 uncultured Roseburia sp. | reverse complement strand
GTCTTCTATGATCGTATTCTCCACGCTGCCATCTTTATCGAGCGTCAGAGAATTCACAGTTTCCTGCCCTGCATCTGCCCCGGAACCGCATGCTGTCAGCCATATCATCAGAACTGCCAGAATTCCCGCTGCCTTTAATTTTTTCATAATTTCCTCCACATGAACCTTCTATTAGATTCTGCGTCCTATTATAGCGAACTTATTCGAGATTTTCAAGTATTTCAAGACTTTTAAAATCCCGGTCAAAAGTCAGCCTGCATAATTGTCTGCAAAAATGTACAAGTTCCTTTAAAACTTCCTCACTTACAAGAAATCTATAAAGTTTTTCACTAGGCGTTTTCATTATGTAATCTATGGTATACTGTGTGGATTCATTTAAACCGTCACCAATTCCACGTCCATCAAATTCTCCATTGACCATAATTGCCTTCAGCTCAAAAATGCATCTGGTCAGTTTATGTGGAATAGAATGGCTGGTCAGTGCCCTCAGCGACTGATACAGCAGCTTTAACATTTCCAGTTCATCATTGTTCTCACGGGCATAATAATCACAGATTTCAAGGAAATACATTCCATAATATGCTCCGATAAAATCCTGTCTGAGTTCTTCAAAATAATTGGATATATCTGCCTCTGCCATTGTGTAAGAATTTCTTCCGGCATATAGTCGGAATTGTCCAAAAGAAAAGGGATTGCTCGGTGCCATCAGCCGGTTTCCTGCTTTTCTGGCAGCTCTGGCGAACGCCGAAATCTTTCCCTTTTCCTTTGTCAGCAGAACAACTCTTCTGTCATATTCTCCGATTGGTTCTGCTTTGATGACGATTCCCGTCACCGTGATATAATCCTGCATCTACCCGTTCACCTGTATTTCCTGTCTTATTTTTCGTGGTAGGATACCCTTTATATGACAAATAATCCAATACTTGTCCTGTCTTGACAAAACGGTTCCATCCATTTTCGTACATTCATCCGTTACCTCCCGTATTCTCTTCGTCAGTTTCCATACGGTTAGGATTTACTTAATTAAGGAATTCTATTCGGTGTCCTTAGGGTCATATCCAAAATTCTTGATCAGGTAATCACTGTCTCGCCAATCCTTTTTTACCTTTACCCAAAGCTGCAGATTTACATGCTGCTCAAGCAGATCTTCTATTTCCGGTCTTGCCAGTGAGCCTATTTTTTTGAGCATGGAACCACCTTTTCCAATAATGATACCTTTGTGGGAATCTTTTTCACAAATGATGGTCGCATCAATATCTACAATCTTTTTACTGAATTTCATGGATTCTATTGTAACTGCAACACCATGAGGTATTTCTTCGTCAATGCTGCGAAGGACTTTCTCACGGATCAGTTCTGCTACGATCTGTCTCATAGGCTGATCTGTGATCGTATCTTCATCATAAAAGGCAGGACCATATGGAAGATATTTGAAGATCAGCTGAATCAAAGTATCCGTATTATCATCTTTTAACGCAGAAACAGGGACAATTTCTGCAAAATCCATCAATTTACGATACGCATCAATATAAACAAGCAGCTGCTCTCTTTTTACCGTATCTATTTTATTAATGACCAGAATGACAGGAACTTTCAATTTGCTCAGTTGTTCTACAATATGCTGCTCTCCTGCTCCAATATAATCAGTTGGTTCTACCAGCCACAGCACCACATCAACTTCTTTTAAACTGTGTTCTGCCACGCTGACCATATAGTCGCCCAGTTTGTTCTTTGCCTTATGAATACCAGGGGTATCCACAAATACGATCTGACCTTCATCTGAAGTATATACGGTCTGTATTTTATTTCTTGTAGTCTGCGGTTTCTTGGATGTGATTGCTATTTTTTGTCCGATCAGACAATTCATCAAGGTAGACTTACCTACATTAGGTCTGCCTATCAAAGCTGCGAATCCTGATCTATACTGCTTATTTTCCTCCATTTTCTTTCCTTTCCTGTTGTGGAACATTTACCTGCTGCGTATTCTGGTAATTCCCCTGTTCTGTGTTTTTCTGTTGTATTTTCCCATTTTGATTCCTGTTATTGTGTTTCTGCTCCAGTCGAATGATAAATCTGACGATCAATGCCAGAATCCCGATCACAGCAAGGAATACAATAATATTAGGAATATGTATTATCACTGCTATCAGGAAATTCTGTATTCCTCTTCCTACCTGATACAGATTCTCCATAAATCCTGTACTGATCTTTGCCCAGGTTCCCTTTTGCTCCTGAGGAGTATATCTGGCAACTTCATTGATATCAAGATACACTGTACTATAATCTATCTGGTTATCATATGTACGAAGCTGAGATTCTTTACTTTCCAATTCATACTGTACTTCTGTCAGTCTGCTCTCTATCGTAAGAATATCTTCCAGATTATCAGCTTCTCCCAGCAATTCCAAAAGTCTCTGCTGCTCTTTTTCAAGCATCTTCTTGCGGCCTTCCACGTCCACATAATCAAGCGTAACATCCTCTACATTTTCCTGGCGGTATGTAATGTTTGAAACACCTTCGAGTGTTTCGAGGAAAGTATCCAGATTATTTTTAGGGATTCGGATCGTCATACTGCTATAACGGTCTCCTTCCGTTCCCTGCGTACTGAAATATTCCGCATATCCGCCTAATGATGCTATTTTCTGGTTTAAAGTCTGAATCAGGCTGTCATATTCTTCAGTTTCTACTGTCATATTCACAGTCTTGATAAGTTTTCGGTCTGTCTGCATGGAAATTTCACTTGCCTTTTCCTGCGAAGATACCGTATTATCAACAGCACTTTCCGAATACAGGTTATCACTTGACGCCATATAAGATCTTCCTATTGCATCCGCAGCGTCCTGCGTAGCAGCGCTACCACAGCCGGTCATCGCAATGGCAGCTGCCATTATAGCCACTGTAAGTTTATATCTTGCTGCATTCCACTTTCTTTTCAATAAGATTCCCTCCCCCTGTATCAATTAATGAAATAAGTTCTCGATCACACCAAACATATCCTTATTTTCATCTATCATCTGTCCGTTTCCAACAACACAGATAGCATGTTCTTTCATCACAGCATCCATGTAGTCAGCCAGTGCTCTGATATCTTCCTGTGTACAGGAGAGCAATTGATCTCTTTCTTTCTGCACATCAGTAAGTTCAAGATTCGAGAGATAAGCCCCAAGTGATCTGCTTCCTTTTGTTGCCGGTGTCATAGGAACATCCCAGTCGCTGATCGCACCTATGATATATTTCGTCATAGTCCTCTCATCTGCTGTAAAACTTCTCAGATAATCTCCTGCTTTTTCATATACATCCATTGTTTTTTTCAGATTAGGATCACGATAGGATACAAAATAGCTTTCTCCATTTTTACCGAAATTGCACATGCATCCATAAGAGCCGCCTTTTACACGAACATTTGTCCACAGATAATCATATCCCATAATTACCTTAAGTACTCTCAATGCACCCGTATAAGGATACTGGAAACCATTATTTCTAAAGCTGCCGGCTCTGGCAACATATTGAATCTGGGCTGATGTTGCAAAGCCCTCATTTTTCCTGCTTAAGGTCAGATTTAACTTTTCTTTCTGAACCGGTTTTGTATAGAGACTGTTTTTAAATGTTGCGATCAGCTTTGAAAGAGACTCATATCCCTCTTCTTCTGCCGTGTAATCAATCATCAGATTCTCAGGTCTGAAAATATATTCAGCCAGTTTACCAAGTTTCTGCACCAGTTCATCTTTATGCGCATCATAGTCTGACTCAAGTTTCTCGAGAAGCCTGTAGCAAGGCATGCCGCTTACCAATTCCATAATCGCTGCTGTCTCACTAAAATATGAAAGTGCTCGAATAGCAGCCAGTGAGTGTCCTGCTGCAGTCATACTTCCCTGCATTCTTGACTTTAATTCCGCAATAATTTCATAGATTCTATCCTGATCATCCAGCCTGGAAGAGGTAATGATCTCCTGCAACAGGGCAAATGTATCCGCCAATTCTTCATACATTGCCTTCGTCTTAACTTCAAAGGTCAGTTTGTATTCATCCATCTTCTTTGCATTGGTATACGTATTGACTGTAGAAGAAATGCCACCTGTATGAATATTGATCTCATTATACAGTTCACCATAGCTGTACTTTTGAGTATCCACATAACCTAATACATTCTTTAAAATACCAATATAAGCAAACAATTCTTCCGGAATATTGGCAGCATCAAATACCAGCTTTACATAACCGATTCCATTTGTCTGCAATTTATGGAACAATACTTTCGTATCTTCAACCATTCTTTCTTCATTCACGAAGCCCTCTGCTTCTTTTTTCATATCTTCTCTTGTCAGCATCGGGATCTTAGCCAGTGCTTCCGGTGAATCCTCCGAATCCTGATAGTCATGAAGTGCGTGTGTTTCTTCTACGATCTTATCAATCTGTTCTTTACTGAGCGTCTCTTTATAGGTCTGCAATTTATCTGCCAATGCCTTATCATTTTGTGCTGTCAGCCCTTCTTTAGGCGATACTACCAAAATGGATTTATGTTCATTATGCAATAAATAACGGTCTATCAGTTCTTCATAATAATTTGTATTAATTTTTTCACGAAGTATATGGAATATATCATTTGCTTCTATCATGGTAAATGCCATTTTATCATCATACAACCATGAATCAAACATCTGAAGTCCATACATCAATCCCTTGGGATAGGAACCAAAGTCAGCTTCTCTATATTTGAATTCATAATAGTTCAATGCTGCCAGCAGTGCCTTCTTATCCAGACCCTCTTTTACGATTCTGGTCAGTTCTTCCTCTATTGTACGAACAAATTCGTCCTTCTGGGAATCATTTGCATTCTTTGCAACAATGGAGAAATATGGCTGATAAACGCCATTCTCATATACACTGTATACTTCTGTTCCTATATTCTTGTGGATCAGTGCCAGTTTCAGCGGTGCACCGGATGCAGAACACAATGCATAATCGATCAGTTGCATTGCATAATACAATTCCTTATCCAGACTTGTTCCAACAACTGTATTATAGGACAAATAGGTATTATCAGTTAATGCTTCTCCTTCCATAACCGGATAATCCTTGTGGATCGTCACCGGCTTTGTAAAGGGTTTCTGAAGCCGCACTGCTGAATCGATCTGTAAACTGTCAAACTTACTCAGATATTCTTCATCCATCCAGATCAGCTTCTCAGCCATATCCATATTTCCATATAAATAAATATAACTGTTTGACGGATGATAATATCTGCGATGGAAGTTCAGGAATTCCTCATACGTAAGTTCAGGGATTACCTTGGGATCTCCCCCTGATTCTACCCCATATGCCGTATCCGGATAAAGAGAATTCAATACTTCTCTGTCGTGTACGTCATCCGGTGATGAAAATGCACCTTTCATTTCATTATATACAACACCATTGATCTTCAATTCATCTTCCGGGCTTTCCATTTCATAATGCCAGCCCTCCTGACGGAATATTTTCTCTTCTTTATATATATTAGGATAAAAAACTGCATCCATATATACATGACAAAGATTCTGAAAATCCTTGTCATTACAGCTTGCAACCGGGTAAACTGTCTTGTCAGAATAAGTCATTGCATTCAAAAAAGTATTCAAAGAACCCTTTACCAATTCTACAAAAGGATCTTTAACCGGAAATTCTTTGGAGCCGCATAATACAGTATGCTCAATAATATGAGGAACACCTGTTGAATCTGTTGGCGGTGTCCTGAATCCAATATAGAATACCTTATTCTCATCATCATTTTCCAGCAAAGCCACTCTGGCTCCTGTTTTCTTATGTCTGAGGAGATAACTCATGGAATGAATATCTTTTATCTCCCTTTTTTCAATAATCTCGTATGCCGATACATCCTCTACTCTTGCCATTTTCTTTTAATAACCATACCTTTCTGTAACTTGCAGCCTTTCAGGCACAAATTCATATTAAATGCTGATCGTCATCAGTGCCAGTTTGGATATAGATACATCCTCTATCTGCGCTTCCTGCTGTCTGACCGCCTGTGCATATTCCTTTTGGAATTCACCAAAGGAACAGACTTTGTGTATCCACTTTTTCTTTAACTTACCGCCAAACCCTTTTCTGTCCTCTCCATAGAAAAATCTTACCTGTAATTTTAGCTGTTCATAAATACGATAAGAAAAGGTATCTGCTTCCACTGTCAGAATATGGTCTGTAAATTTCACATCTAACGGCGTATCCTTTGTTACGTAAGCACTGATAATCGCCTTAAATTTAAAAGGAACATCATCCCTGTCCAGTATTTCCTGATACGTAAGTTCTTTTCCAAAATATACATGTCCGGTATCCTGGATCACATATTTAAAATCATTGTTATTTTCCATTATATCTGTGTGTCCTCTTCAATGTATTCCATATGATTAGCAGACAGCCGAATGGCTTCTCTGATTTCTTCTTCAGCTAATTGCATCTCCTGCGCCAGTTCTTCTACTGTTACTTTGCGCAGCAGTTCTTCTGCCATTTCTTTTGATTTATCATTGACCAGATTTACCTTGTCAAGAACCTTCTCGCCTGCCTGATGGCTGTCAGTATCATCACTGATATATTCCTCCATGGCATCCATGATCATCTTGGCAAGAAATCCATCTATCTCATCAATACTTTCTACACAATCAAGCATAGTAACTCCCATGGAAAGGGCAACATTACCTTCTCCGATCAGATCCTCTACCAAAGCTCCCTGTCCTGCATACAGCTTCGCAATTTCAACTACCTGTGGCAGGAAAATCTCCGTCAGTTTACTGCATGCACTGCTGTCCTGTGCCAATGCAGACATCATGACAGCTCTCTTCTCTCCATCTGTTACCTCCGGCAGATCCTTTAATTCCTCCAGATACATATTCAGATAACTGGTATCCTCGCCTGTCAGATTCGCATCGCTGTCTGAAGGTGCATCAATGCCGATATTACTCTTGTTAAAATATTCATGAATCAGCCCCATCTGTTCCTCTGTCAGTGACAAAGAATCAAATGCTTCCTGAATCTGTTCACTCGTCAGCATATTTTCCTGTAATCTTGCCGTATCCTTAAGCTGTTGAAGGACTCTGGCAAATTCAACCTGATTCATTTCCATTATTTATAACCAAACCTTTCCCATTCTATATCATCCATTACTGTACATGTGTATGCGTGAACAGATGATCCTGACAATATTCGTAATTTCCGTTGCATTTCGAACAGAAACGGAATTCCAGATCAGGATACTCATCACTTGTCCTTCCACAGATCGCACATTTATGTTTTGCAACCGACATTGGTTTTGCCTTTTTCACTTCCTTACGATAATCATGCCGTCTCTTGACCTGTCTGGGGGAAATTCTCATACCAAATCCCGTACGTGTGATCATCATAAAAATAATGAAGTAAAGAAGTGGTCCCAGAACTATGATACGTTCTACGATCCAGGAAGCAGATATTGCCTCTACTAACATCAGTACACCATAAGCAATTCCCATCCATTTCATTTTAATAGGAAGAATGAACATCAGATACACTGTTGAATCCGGGAATGTCGCTGCAAAAGCAAAAAATATACTCATACAGATATAATACATACTGAATTCCTGCGCTATTACCGCAAAATATGTCTCACTCGCCACCTTGATCACAGTAGTGCCTGCCAGTAATGCAGCATCCTGCAGAAGATAACTGATTCCCATGATCAGGAAACTTTCTACTATGGTAAATACCATGCCAAGGAACAAATATGCATTATAATAGAAAGTTCCCCATGCTCTTTCCAGAGAACTTCCTATGGAATAATAGAAGAACAGCATCAACAGGGTAAATATGTTAATGCTCCCTCCGTCTCCCGGTATCAATATCCATGTGACGAGTCTCCATATCTGTCCATGGAGGATCTTATATGGATCCAATGTCAGATAATTCAACATTGACGGATTGATCGCATACAGCAGATATCCACATCCATAACACAAAATCAGATACAGCGACAAATTAGGTATCGCATATCTGCCAAACTTCTTTTCCATTTTGTCCCAAAAATTCATATAGCACCTCTAAAATTATTTTTGACTGAATAGTTTTATTGTAACATTCAGTATGGAAAATGTAAACCAATCCACCAGTTACTATCTGCGAAATTATTCTTTTTTAATAATTTTCTTCATATAATTTTAAAATTTGTTTGGTTGCCTTTTTATGGACACTGTCGTATAATAGCAAATGTATGCATAAAAACTCGAATTATGTAATTTGTATATTTATAGT
>CAYRAW010000131.1:0-8305 GCA_964422225.1 uncultured Roseburia sp. | reverse complement strand
TTAAGAACTCACCAAAAGACATACCTGATGCAGCCTCTACTACTGCCCCCAGTATATCTGCACTGGTTCCGTAACGCCACTGGCTTCCCGGCTGAAATGCCAGTCTGCACTTACCAAGTTTATCTGCAAATTCCATTGTAGTCATTGGGTTCTCAGAGTAAAGACGATCATCCAGTTCACGATAAATTACCGCCGTATCCCTGCTCGCCGCATCGGGATCGCAATTATAAACAAGACCGGACGTCATGGACAGACAATCCTTCACTGTAACCTGTCTTTGTGCCTTTACATCGCCTACTTCTCCTGCAACTGTCATTTCTGTAAAGGAAGGAATATATTTTGCAATTGGATCCAGAAGATCTACAATGCCCCTTTCCATCAACAGCATAACCGCTGCTGACGTAATTGGCTTCGTCATGGAATATAACCGGAACAGACTGTCTCTGGATATCGGTTTATTGGCAGCTATATCTGCCATTCCAGCCTGTGTATAGTAGATTTCTTTTCCCTGATTCATCACCAGCAGATTACCACCTGCTATTTCCTGCGCATCTACACTTTCCTGCAAAATTTGTCCAAGTCTTTCCAACTTATCTTTTTTCATTATCCATATCCTCATTTCTATCATGCTTGCAAAACATATAATAATATAGTTTGGTAAATAATTCTTCTACATCAATTGGTTTTAGAATATGTGAATTCATGCCACACTTGATCGCTTTGTTCACATCCTGTACCAAAGCATCCGCTGTCATGGCAATAATGGGAATCTCCATTGCATCTTCTCTGTCCATACTTCTGATACTACGTGCTGCACCATAGCCATCTGTACCCGGAAGTTGTATATCCATCAATATCATATCAAATTCATATTCATCCGACTGCCCGATCAGATCGATCGCCTCTTCTGCACTCCAGGCAGATGCGATCTGTGCATGTGTTCTTTCCAGAATTCCGCATATGATTTCCATGTTGATCTCGCTATCTTCTACGATCAGTATATTCTTACCTGACGCATCCAGAATGAGATTGCCATCCTCCGTTCTGGTAAATCTGCCGTCTGTACATTCTAATACCAGATCATCTGATCCAAACCTATCCATTGGTTCCAATTGTGCCACGTTTAAAATATGATTGATCAGATCCAGGACCTGTGCTGATGAATCACTGATCTTACTCAGACATTCTCTGACCTTCTCCTGATCATCAATGTGATGTTCTGCCATATCTGCCATTCCTGCAATTGCATTGAGCGGAGTTCTTACGTCATATGACAAACTTTCCAATAATTTATTTTTCTCTTTATCCGACTGTTGTGCATTGTGTTTTTCCTGTTGTGTTTCTTTCAATATATGTTCTATCTGACGATTCTGTTTCTCCAACACACCGCACTGGTATCTGATCATAATACCTATGCTTAAAGCCACTGCGCAAATTGCTATCATATTATCCTGATAATAATAAAACTCATTTTCTACCGTTTTTATTATCTGTGGATGCATATAGGTATACAATACAAGTACTGTATCCACCGCTACCGTAAACAACAACTGAATAATAAGCCATCGTCCCTGCGCTGTGACAAATATCAGTAATATTCCCATTGTCATCCACACCGGCATTCCAGACTTGATCCCTCCCCCTTCTGCTATTATGAACATAAAGGGAAAAACAGCCAGATTCAACGGTACCGTAATGAATGAGGACAGAATTGTAACTTTCCGTGGGTACATGTTTGCAAGAATAAACATTACTAACAGATACACAAACAATGCAGCCAGTGCCAAAAGTCCATCCTGTTCATAATCCATTACTGCCTCTATCACAATAATGAGAAGAACAGCAATCAGTGAAGTTCCCAGCACAAAATTATAGATCATTCTGCCTGCATCTGACTCACAGAATAATTTACCATATAATTCTTTCAATTTCTGAATCATATACTACTCCTGCCCCGCTTCCTTATCTTCATCTCTGCGTGTCAATTCCTTCAATTTCAGAAATGCCTGTTCATGCATCTTTGACACTGCAGCAGGATTACGTTTTAACAATCCGTTCATTCGCTTGAATTCCTTATTTTTAAGGCTGAATACCATCTGTTTCTTTCCACTGTTACCATATTTTGCATATTTTTCCTTACCGGCTTCCACAACAGCATTAAGTTTCTTTAAGCCTTCCTCCGAACGCTCCTTGATCTCAGTCCCATAAAAGGCAGACAACACTTCCATGTGTTTTTGCAGTTTTCTGAATTCTGCATTATTTTCCTCAAGACTAAGCAGTAATTCCTTCAGATTCAAAGCTTCACGAATGGATTCCGCCATGTCTATTGATATGTATACAGTCAACAGAAAACAAAGTACTTCAAGTACGTTACTGTTGATTCCCTGCACCATCCGCTCTACCGGTCTGTGTCCATGCATTGTCAGCAGAACTGAGAAAAGTCCCCATGCCAGTGACGAAGTCAGGCATATATGCCCGTTAAGATTTAACTTCTGATTACTGTAATCCCAATATCTGACATGAAACAGTTTCTCCATCACGACTCCGGTAATATACTCCAGAATTGTTGCACTGATCATTCCCATGAAAAATACAGCAACCGCATTCGTACGGTATGGCAGTGTAAAAATCAACACAATGATCGCACCGGAACCATAAATTGGCAAAAATGGTCCTCTCATAAAGCCTCTATTGACCCAGTGCCCTTTTAACACCGATACATAACAAGTCTCCCATATCCACCCCAAAAAGCAATAAAAATAAAAGAAAAATAACCATTGTGAAAACGTATAAATCATGTATGACCCCCTTGATTACAATTTCTCTAATCGTTTTCCGTATAAAGCAAAAGCATTCCATCCTCTACTTCTACACTGCTTTCGCATCCCATGAACTCATTGCTGACTCCAACAGGAAATTCTGCATCTAATACAGCCTTGTCCAACGTATAACAAAGCCCCTTCTCTGTAACGCCTTTCGCCTGTCTTGTAAACGCAAATACCGAAATACGCCCCTTCATAGACGCCGGATATCTTCGAATTCCATTGCACAGAAGTTCCAGACTGCATTTCTTCCCGTATAGAATACCTTTTGCGCCTCTGTTATGCAGAAACAAAAGACATTGGATATTGGCCAGTGTATGATCCAGCCGTCCCCCTAAACTGCCATAAATATGAAATTCATCACAGCCAAGTTCCAGTCCCCGTCTTATGGCCGCCAGCATGTCTGTATCGTCTTTATGAGTCGGCAGAAGTTCTACTTTACATGTCTTCCACTTCTCGGGTGCTATGCCATGTTCTTCCAGTGAATCCATATCCCCTATCAATATATCGGGTAATACGTCAAGTTCATTCAGTATCATCCATCCGGCATCTGCCGCTATCATATAGTCCTGCGGTTCGTATTGCCAATTTGTAATATCAAATTCACCGGCACCTACAATAATGCATTTTTTCATCTATACCCACCATACCATAACTGTACTGTTTAAAACGTCATAATACATTTTTTACATATAACTACTATTATAATGGTTTTATGGAATTAAGCAAGTCATAGGAATTACTTTCCAGTCAAAAAAAGAGCCCTGTATCATCAATAATACAGAACTCTTTCTACTTCCTGATCAGAAATTAGTAAATACATCTGTTTCTTTCTGTAATGCAGCCGCAATCTCCTGATTTTGATCCATACGTCTGCTGATTTTTTCCATATCATCAACCAGAAGTTGTGTACTTTCAGCCGCACCATTAACGCCCTTTGCACCCTCTTCAATCGCACCTGTGATCGTGCTGATAGAATTGGCTATTTCATCCATTGCACGTTTCAGAGCATCTGTTTTCTCTGTAAATTCGTTCATGACTGACTGGATATAAGCAGCATTCTCACGATACTGTACTCCTGAATCTACGAAGTTCTCAAACTCCGGCAAAATGGAGTCATTCAGATATTCTACCAGATTATTAGCATTACCGGACAGATTATGCACTGCCTGTGTAACAACTCCGTTGATTTCCTGAATACGATTCGCTGTCTGTCTGCTGGAATCTGCAAGCTGTCGGATTTCCTCTGCCACAACTGCAAATCCTTTTCCCGCCTCACCGGCTCTGGCGGCTTCTATGGAAGCATTTAATGCCAAAAGATTGGTCTGGCTTGATATGCTTAAAATATCATTGGTTAAGCTGTTGACCTGATCTACGCTCTTACTGTCTTCAATTGCTTGATGCAATACATTCAGTATTTCTTTGACCTTGACACCGGTTTCTTCCATGTTGTTTCTGGCATTGGATTCCATCTGGTCTGCATTGTTCTTCATTTTCTTTGAATAATCATTGATGCTATTAGATTTCTCGGCAATAGTATCTACTTCGCTACGTACAGAATACACATTTCCATTGATCGCACCTGCGGAATTTCCTACTTCCTGCATGGTTGCCGCCAATTCTTCAGTTACTGCCGACAGATCAGAAGCACTGTCATTAGAAGCCTTAACACTTTCCTGAACTTCGCTAACAACCACTTCCATCTCATTACTGTTCTGAATGATCATTTTCATGATATTCTGCAGTTTATCCATAAAAGTATTGATACCATTTCCCAGATCAGAGATCTCATCATTAGAAAGGATGCTGACTCTTCTGGTCAAATCTCCTTGTTCCTGCTCAATCCCCTTTATGATATTGTTAAGTTCCCTGTTCGTAATGGATAATTTACGAATAACCAGGTAAAATACACAGAACAATGCAGCAATTAAAGCAATAACACTGATTATGATTGTTATTGCATTTCTAAGCAAGGATGCACGATATGTTGCTGACAGCTGTGCCTTGGCCTGCTCGGAACCTGCATTGGCATTGGCTATCATGGAGTCTATCTGATTTTGTATGCTGTTGCCGTAATCAGAAATTGTACCATTTGCCAGTGCATATGCTGCTTCATTCTGGATATTGGCACTATACGCCAGCAGACTGGCAATCTCATAGTTCATTCCCTGATAATCAGACAAAAGCTGCCGGTATGCCGCCTCATCCTCTGATGTAACGTATTTCTCATATTCATCCAGATATTCCTGTAACGCTTTTTCCTCTTCTCTGACAGTATCTACCAGTTCGATCATTGTATCCAGATCAGTAGCAATAATATGGGAAAGTGCCGTCTTATGCAAGTTCTGTGTCTCCCTTTGTATTTTTTCAAGTTCTGAAATCCTGAGCATATAAGTATCTGTGATTTCTGTAGCGTTCGTATTTACTCTCTTAATATTCAAGATAGCTTCTATATTAGAAAAAACACTCACAATTCCTAAAATAAATACGGGAATCAAAATGATATATTTTATACTGATTCTTGTTTTCTTCTGCATACTCTATCCTTCCTTCATCAGCCAACTGTAGATGCTGTAATTTCATCCACCAGTGTATCTATAATTTCCTGCGGGTTTTTGCCATCATCCTGCCCGTTCAGAATCGTATTGGCAAAATTAGTGCATGCATTCCAGTAACTGTTACCTACCCTCTGCAGTCTGCCGTACTGTCCCTGATCAATAATTGCTGCGATAGCAGGTACTTTGCTGACTTCATCAGATGCCGCCGCATTGATATTGGACGGTCCCTGATTTCTCTGTTCGAAACGAATTGTCTGATTCTCCTCATTCGTGAGCCAGTCAGCAAGTTTACATGCCCATTCTTTATGTTCGGAATAATAATTAACACCCATCATCTTATATCCTGTAAAAGAGGACATCTGTACCTGCTGTCCTGCGCAGGTATAAGTTGGAAGTTTCACTGCGCCATAGTCTGCTCCCCAGGCTTCCTTTATTTCCATGGCATCCCACACACCACTGATGCCTGCAATGACATTACCTTCCTTTACTCCGGTAATAAAATCATCAGCTCCTTGAGATATGAAAGCCGGATTGGAAGTGATCTGGTACAATGCCTGCACAATATCTGTGCCTTTGATACTTCCTTCTGTAGAGTTCCAGTTGCAATAATTCGTCACTCCGTCCTCATTCAGTCCGAATTCAAGACCAGTCAGCCCAAAGAAGGAATACAGATACCAGCCGGAGGTAAAATCCATAGATATCTGTTTTCCAGCTGCTTGTGCAACTGCAAGCATACCATCCAGTGTTTTGATATCCTCATCTGTAAAATAATTTTTGTCATAATACATAAAATATCCATTATCCGCTGTCATAGGATATGCGTATAATGTTCCATTATAAGAAGCAGCTTCCACTGACTCTGCCAGATTTGCACTGCTTATTTCTTCTGCATCAGGAACAGGGACAAGTGCTCCTGCTGCCACGAGGCTGTTCAGCTGGTCATCCGGGAAGGAAAAAACATCTGCTGCAGAATGAATATCTCCCAGCATAGTATCCTTAGCCGTCGCTTCACTCTGTATTGTTAGGTTTATTTCAAAATCAGCCTGCCCTGCATATTTTTGTTTAAAGTTTTCTACCATCTGAGCAACCATTTCCTGGCTGTCCTCTTCTACCCAGACATTCAATGTTACTTTACCTGATTCGAGCTGATCCTCACTCTGTGTGTCCAATGTCTCCGCTTCGTCTGTGAAACCTTCTGCTGTGTCAGCCTCGTCGGTCTGCGTGCCTGAACCACATCCAGAAAGCAATGAAGTGACCATAACGGTAGTCAGAACTAATGTCAGTAATTTCTTCTTCACGATATTTCTTCCTTTCTTTCATTTGCATTTTGGTGAGTTAAAAGTTTTTAACGCGTGAAATATTATTATATCAGTTATTTTATGTAAAATGGATAGAAATAACTGTCTTTTAATAAGTATATTTTATACCATATATTTATTTTTTTCAACCAATTTGACATTTTAATACTTAGAATAAATTAAAAAGGACATTATATACAAATGTCCTTGTCTTACTTTTATCTCTCCATATTCTCCGATCTGCCTTCTTTATTCTTCCTGTACTTATTGGGACGGTAGCCGTGTTTTTTTCTTTCATTATTGTTTCTGCTGTTTCTTGCATTAACACTGTCGCGTAACAGCATGTATATAGTGGATACCAAAGGAATAAAAAATAGCATCCCTGCAATTCCAAACAAACTACCACCCACGCTTACTGCCATCAATACCCATATAGATGGCAGTCCTACCTTATTGCCGACCACCCTGGGATATATCAGATTTCCTTCAATCTGCTGTAAAATAAGGAACAGAACAACAAATGCGATTGCTTTCATCGGATTGTCTACCAGAATCAGAAATGCTCCCACAACACACCCAATAAATGCACCTACAATAGGGATCAATGCAGTAAATGCAATAAGTACTCCAACCAAAATAGCATATGGCATACGCAATATTGTCATAGACACTACGAACATACATCCCAGTATCACGGCTTCCAGACACTGCCCGGAAATAAAGTTGGAAAAATTACGATACACCAATGATAAAACCTTAAGGATATCATTATTGACTTTGGTTGGAAAGTATGCCTTTAATACTCTCTTGCCCTGATTTCCAAGCACTTCTTTCTGTCCCAGAATATAAAGTGCAAAAATAAATCCTATTACAGCATTTACAATACCGCTGATAATATTTCCTGCTACAGATACTGTAGAAAATACTACATTGGACATACCATTCTGCATGAATTCCCACAGTTTTTGGATGAGACTGTTCCAGTCGATCTGAACATTCTCCAGTTCACCTACATACCCCTGTATCTGTGGATAATTCACACTAAGCTGTTCTAACTCCTTCATTACATTATCTGTAAATACCGGTATTTTATTTCCAAGTTCCACAACCGTCTTAGCCACCTGTGGTGTAACTGTTGCAATTACAATAGTGATAAGTGTAACGACCAAAAAGATACTTAAAACAATTGCCACCGTTCTTTTCATTTTGTCCGCAGTCTTTCCCTTCCAGCGGGACAATAGATGATTTTCTATCTGGCACAACGGAATATTCAGTACAAATGCGATCACTCCTCCATATAAAAATGGCTTCATGATTCCAAATAACATTGCAATGGCATCAAATACTTCCTTTCTATACAAAAGTGCAAGGATGAGTGCTGCTGCCAAAATCATCAGTTGCCGGATCTGTTTTATTTTTTTCCTGTCAAATCCCATATTTTCTTCCTTTCTTCTAAAGCGTTTTTATAATTATCTCTTTTTTGCACGCATATTGCAAGACTTTTGCACAAGTTAGGAAATATTTCATACAGTATTCTCTAATTTGTTCTTGAAATAATTGGTTAGCCTGAACTATTCACGATCACGCTATGAAAGTGGCTAAAGACCGCATTATTACTGTATTTCAA
>CAYRAW010000130.1:0-8314 GCA_964422225.1 uncultured Roseburia sp. | reverse complement strand
CCATCAGATTGACAGCAGAATTCGTGATAACGGCGTTCCCTATGCAGCTTTTGGACTGTTATGGGAACAGCTAGGAGTTGGTATTCTGGGCGAAGAACTGGCACAGGAATTCGACGAAGCCTTTGTGCAACTGCTAGATAACAATGACAATACTGGGGAGAAGAATGAACTGGCTACCCTGATCGGTAATTTCAATCCGACCTGGGATGCTTCCATAAACGGTGACGAAGCCTTTTTCCGGGCAGTCGGTGTAGCAGGAATGATACTGGAGAATAAATTTGAGCGGTATCTTGGCAATGAACGAGCCAACAGGCGGATTGAAGAAGTCATAGCAGCACAGGACAAATCAACAGATGATACCAGAATATTGGTACTGCCGGAATTTATTCCCTGTCAGAAGAGACTTTCCGAGACAGACATTGCTTTCGTAATCTTTCCTTCCAATCGTGGCGGGTACTGTATCCAGCCACAGAAGAAAGAATATTCCATGAATTACAAATGCAGCTTTCCGAAAGAATGGCTTGGATATGAGAATGAAGAACTGGTTCAGGCTACAGGACTTGCAAGTGCAGTATTCTGCCACAAAGGTGGCTTCTTGATGACAACAGGCACTTTGGAAGATGCCATAAGTGCCTGTAAAATAAGTCTTGCGGATTACAAGGAAACGCCAGTCATTGTGAACCTCGGTGGAGACAGCAATGTAGACGATCTGTTGTTGACTTTACCCGGCATGGAACATGCTACGATCAATCATATACCACTTCCCGATATTCCGGAACTTCAAGTTGATGGCATATATGGAGAGGTTGACATGGAGAAACAGCAGTGGAAGAATCGTATCAAGGAACAGATCAGGCAGATCCTGAAGGAAAAGCCGGAAGCTGTCTATGTAGAGGGCGATGTATTCCTGACTTATCCCATCGTGCACCAGCTTCGAAAAAAACATATACCGGTTCTGACACTCGTAGAACAACAGGGGCAAAAACGAATCGTACGCATCCCGTCCGGTTCATAAAATACAGGGGGGACTTACAAATGAAGTATGCATTTACAAATGGAAAAATTCTAAATGGTACCGAAAATATGCAGGCACAGGAGGGACTCTGCATCCTGACGGATGGCAGGCTCTGTAGCCATTGCTGCAGGCAGTATTGAGGAAGCTCTTGCTCATGTGGAAGAATCCAGAAAAGAAAACGTAGATATTATTAAACTCATGATTACCGGCGGCGTTATGGATGCCAAAGAAAAAGGCGTACCCGGCGAGCTGAAAATGGACCCTGCTATGGTAAAAGCAGTCTGTGACAAGGCGCATACTAAAGTCAAAAAGAGGCGGGAACTTCAACGTTTCCCGTCTCTTTTTTTTACCACTTATGCTTCTGTATGATTCATATGTGTTCTTGCTTTTTCATTGATTTCTTTCTTCAGATTCTCAACAAATTCATCCAAAGGAAGGGTAGTAGTTTCCTGTTCTCCATGGAGACGGAAGGTTACAGTTCTGTTATCCTTTTCATTCATACCGATTACCAGCAGATAAGGAACCTTCTGGATCTGTCCTTCACGCATACGATAACCCAGCTTCTCAGCTCTGTCATCCAGTTCTACACGAATACCGTTCTCTTCCAGAACATCATATACTTCCTTCGCATAGGCATTGAGTGCTTCATCGTCTGTCTTAACAGGCATTACGCGAGTCTGTACCGGAGCCAGCCAGGTAGGAAGGTTGCCTTTTGTTTCTTCCAGAATATATGCCATGAAACGATCCAAAGAGCCAAGGATTGCACGATGCAGTACAACCGGTGTCTTTTTCTCGCCATCTTTGTCAATATAGTACAGATTGAACTTAGCCGGTAAGCAGAAGTCAAGCTGGCAGGTAGACAATGTAATCTCATTACCTACTGCAGGCTGTACGTTAACATCCAGCTTAGGACCATAGAAAGCAGCCTCGCCGATCTCTTCTGTGTATTCCAGTCCAAGACTGTTCATGATATCACGGAGAGCGCTCTCTGCTGTATTCCACATCTGATCATCATCATGATATTTCTCTTTGTTTGCAGGATCACGAAGGGAAAGTACGCAGCGGTAATTTGTAATACCGAAATCCTTATAAGTGTCAAAGATCAAATGAACGACCTTGGTTACTTCATCCTTGATCTGTTCAGGTGTTACGAATAAGTGAGCATCATTCTGACAGAAGTGTCTGCCACGCTCGATACCTTTCAGAGTACCACTTGCTTCATAACGGAAATCATGAGCGATCTCACCGATACGGATAGGCAGATCCTTATAAGAATGTCTCCTGTTTGCATAGATCATCATATGGTGAGGGCAGTTCATGGGACGGAGTACGAAGGATTCGCCTTCCATTTCCATTGGAGGGAACATGTTCTCTTTGTAATGATCCCAGTGACCGGAGGTCTTGTACAGATTAACAGTACCGACACAAGGAGTCATAACGTGCTGATAACCCAGCTTTCTTTCCTTTTCCTTGATATAATTCTCAAGTTCCTGCCAGATCACATAACCCTTAGGCAAGAACATGGGAAGTCCACGACCAACCAGATCATCTACCATGAACAGATTCATATCCTTACCGATCTTACGGTGATCTCTTTCTTTTGCCTCTTCAAGCATCTGTAAATGAGCTTCCAGTTCCTCAGGAGTAGGGAAGCATACACCATAGATTCTCTGCAGCATCTTGTTCTTGCTGTCACCTTTCCAGTATGCACCGGAATGACGGATCAGCTTGAAGTATCTGCACAGCTTCACATTATCAACGTGAGGTCCACGGCACAGGTCTGTGAAATCACCCTGATCATAAACAGTAATATTGCCATCTTCCAGATCAGCGATCAGATCCAGCTTGTACTCGTCATCCTTGAACATTTCCATGGCTTCTTCCTTGGAAACCTCTCTGCGGATGATCTTTTTACCGGATTTTGCGATCTTCTTCATTTCCTTTTCAATATTCTCGATGTCTTCATCACGGACTACATCATCACCGAGGTCGATATCATAATAGAAACCTTCTGCAACAACAGGTCCTACCCAGAACTTTGCCTGTGGGTACAGATGTTTGATTGCCTGTGCCATCAAATGAGCACAGGAATGATTCAATGTGTTCAATCGCTCGTCTTCTTTGAAATTTACCATTGCTTTAACACTCCTTTTCCGCATGAAAAAAGCACCTGTAGATATATCATCATACCTAAGGGTGCCTGCACACGATTCCACCTTAATTTTTCACTCTGCGAAGCGCATCTATACATATAAATACAGCCTCTTAGCCTGTAACGCAGCTACACGGTAACGCTTCAAAATGCACTCTAAAAGTTCATTTCTTCTACGCACAGCTCGGGAATGGTCTTCATGAAATCTATCCTTAAACAGCTTACACCCTTGACTGTTCTCTCTGGAAGGTTCGATCACATTACTCTTTCCGTCACAGCTTTTTACTCAACTAAAATTAATGTAGCACAATATCTTTCAAATTTCAACCTTTTCTCTTGACGAAATTACATAACTTGCATATAATTACCGTTGGTAATTACTTTTGGTAACTATTTAATCAACTTATAGAAAGGTATGGTAATCAATGTGACCACAGACAAGATAAAAAAAATGATGGATGCCTGTTATATGGCAAAAAGAACCAGAGAACTGCTCCCCGAATTACCCAAAGGAGTCACACCTTCCTACATCCATTATTTAGACATCATCCAAAGACTGGAAAGCCAGAATATCAAAGTAAAAATATCTGATATCAGTGATGAGCTGAATCTTCCAAGACCTGGTGTGACCAGAACGGTCAAGGATATGGAAGCCAAAGGATACCTGCAGAAATTCTCATCTGATGAAGACGGGCGCATCACATTCATTACCCTCACAGAAGAGGGCAGGAGACTCTCAGATAAATACGACAGAAAATATTATGGTACATTATCCAGGTATTTAGATTGTATATCCGATGAAGACGCGGATTGTACGATTCGAACCATCGAAAAATTATATGAAATCATGCATGAGAGGAGAATTAATCTTGAATAACTCAAAATCAGACTTTACACAGGGAAGTATCATAAAGAAGCTTATTTCCTTTATGATCCCCATTCTTGGTGCTTTGATCCTACAGGCAGCCTACGGTGCTGTCGATCTGCTTGTCGTAGGCAGATTTGGAACAACCTCAGGGCTTTCTGCCGTATCAACAGGCAGTCAGGTGCTTAATCTCGTTACCTTCGTCATTATCCAGTTCGCCATGGGCATTACTGTTCTCATTGCCCGCTATATCGGTGAGAAAAAGCCGGAATTGATCGGCTCTCTCATTGGCAGTTCAACCATCATCTTTACCATTGTTTCCGCAGTATTATTTGTCATCATGGTAGGTTTTGCAAGACCTGTTTCTATTCTTATGCAGGCTCCCACAGAAGCAGTTGAACTGACAACAACCTATGTGCGTATCTGTGGTGCAGGTATCTTCTTTATCGTTGCCTATAATCTGCTGGCTGCCATATTCAGAGGCTTTGGCGACAGCCGTTCACCCCTTATATTCGTTGCGATCGCCTGTGTGATCAATATCATTGGCGACCTGGTATTAGTAGCAGGATTCCATATGGATGCTACAGGTGCTGCTATCGCCACAGTGTTCGCCCAGGCTATAAGTGCCGTCTTTGCAATTATCCTGCTTGCCAAAAGGAAAAACCTGTTTACCATTACCAGACAGGATTTCAGGATCAACAGTCAATGTGAACGATTATTCAAGATTGGCTTTCCCCTTGCCCTTCAGGAATTTCTTACACAGCTTTCTTTCCTTGCTCTGTGTGCCTTCGTCAACAGATTAGGATTGGAAGCTTCCTCCGGTTATGGAGTCGCATGTAAGGTTGTAAACTTCGCAATGCTCATTCCAAGTGCCCTGATGCAGTCAATGGCTTCCTTCGTATCACAGAACGTCGGTGCAGGCAATGAGAAGAGAGCGAAAAAGGCAATGTTTACAGGAATCAGCGTCGGTCTTGCCATCGGCTGTCTGGTTTTCCTCTTCGTATGGTTCAAGGGAGATTTACTGACCGGAATCTTTACAACAGATGCCGCTGTCGTTCAGAACGGCTTTGATTACCTGAAAGGTTTCGCACCTGAAACGATCGTTACTGCTATCCTGTTCAGCATGATCGGTTATTTCAACGGTCATGATAAAACCTTGTGGGTCATGACACAGGGTCTGATCCAGACTTTACTTGTGCGCCTTCCTCTGGCATACTATATGAGTATTCAGCCCAACGCCAGCCTGACCAAAATTGGTCTTGCAGCCCCGACTGCAACAGTTGTCGGAATTGTCCTGAATGTGGTATTCTATCTGTATATTAACAAAAAAAGCATGATTCGGAGGTAATTTGATGTGAGCGCATCGAAATCAAAAGAAATGGATATGCTAAATGGCGGTCTTGCCGGCAAGCTGATCCTTTTTGCAATGCCTTTAGCATTCAGCAGTATACTACAGCAGCTTTTTAACTCAGCAGATGTGGCTGTCGTCGGCAGATTCGCAGGCGACAATGCTCTGGCGGCAGTAGGAAGCTGTGTCGCACTTGTGGGAATCTTCGTAAACCTTATCGTTGGTCTTTCGGTCGGTCCTAATGCCGTCCTCGCCAATCTGATAGGACAGAACAAAAGAAATAAGATCAACGACATGCTGCACACGATCCTTACATTTGGAATATTACTGGGAGTCATTCTGATGCTGACCGGATGGTTGTCTGCCAGATCAGTACTTGAGCTGTCCGGAACACCGGCAAGTGTTCTGGACGAAGCCCTTTTATACATAAGAATTTATTTCGTAAGTATTCCTTTTATGGTGATCTACAACTTCGGTGCAGCGATCCTTAGAAGCTTTGGCGATACCAGAAGACCAATGTATTATCTGCTGTTGTCCGGTATAGTCAATGTTATTCTGAATCTGGTTCTGGTCATTGCGTTCGGACTTGGTGTATCAGGCGTTGCCATCGCTACTGTCATATCCAATGTTCTAAGTGCTGCAATGGTCATCATTTATTTACATCGCAGAAAAGACGAATTTGCATTTCGTTTTCACAATATGAAAATAGAGAAAGATTATCTGCTCAAAATACTCCAGATTGGTATTCCTTCCGGTATTCAGGGAGCTATTTTCTCTGTGTCCAACGTATTTATCCAGAGTGGGATCAATTCCTTTGGAGAATACGCCATTGCAGGTTCCTCGCTTGCGTTGAATTTTGAATATTTTACTTATGATATTGCAAATGCATTTGCACAAGCGGCCGTGACTTTTATCAGCCAGAACTATGGTGCAGGCAATATCAAACGTTGCAAAAAAATCTTCTGGCAATGCATGCTCTTTGGATTTGTTTTTACAGAAATCCTGAGTCTCATCTTCATCATATGGGGTGATTTCTTCGTAAGCATCTATACGACGAGTGCCATGGTAGCTTCCTACGGTCTGATCCGTATGTATCATGTATGTTCTCTGGAGGGTCTGACTACCACTTATGAAGTGGAGAGTGCAGCCCTTAGAGGCATGGGTAAGTCTCTCGAACCGGCAATCTTCACGATTCTCGGTACAGTAGTGTTCCGTCTGATATGGCTCGGTACAATATTTAAATGGTTCCCGACTTATGAGATGCTCATGAACGTATACGTTGCCTCCTGGGTATTTACAGGTGCAGCCCTGTTTGTCATATACATGCTCCATATGAAAAAAGTCAGCAAAACCTTTGAGTAATATTTTACCTAATTCCTTGACATAAACCTTAGTTTAAGCCTTATACTGAAACGCGGGACAGCTTCTCGATGCCCACAAGTCACCGTTTCATCAGGCATTGACACCGGCGCAGTGTATTCAGTGCGGTCATTGCAACAAGCGCTGTCCTTTCAAAGTACATCAGCAGGAGCGTATGGTTCAGATTCGGGATTATTTCGGCAAATAATAACTGGAGGAAAAGAAACATGGAAGAATTGTACAAGGCAATCGAAGATAAAATACAAAGCAGCGGCTATCCAAGACCTGTATCAGGCAGGGATGTATACAATGATATCTGCGATCAGATCGAAGGAAAAGACAACGGCACTTATCTGTTATTATCCAAATTCGAAGATGATGTGATCTTTGAATATAATATCACGATCATGGACAGCCAGTTCAATCTGGGGATTCTTACGATAAAAGCCCCGGAAGGTCAGTATTCTGTCGATTTTGATGCTTAACAGCAGGGAATTTACATGCTATAATGAAGAAAATTATTTTCAGGAGGGTATGTTAATGGATATGAATATTGTATGTTTGGATTTGGAAGGTGTATTAGTACCGGAGATCTGGATTGCTTTTGCAGAGGCAAGCGGCATCCCGGAATTAAAGAGAACGACCAGGGATGAGCCTGATTATGACAAATTAATGAAATGGAGACTTGGCATTCTCAAAGAGCATGGACTTGGTCTGAAGGAAATTCAGGACACCATTGCCAAAATCGACCCGATTCCCGGTGCAAAGGAATTCTTAGACGAATTAAGAAGCATCACACAGGTTATCATTATCAGCGATACCTTTACCCAGTTTGCAGGCCCTCTGATGAAGAAGTTAGGCTATCCTACCATCTTCTGCAACTCTCTGGAGGTAGCACCGGATGGCGAGATCACAGGCTTTAAGATGAGAATTGAGAATTCCAAATACACAACTGTAAAGGCACTGCAGTCTATTGGTTTCGAGACGATCGCAAGTGGTGACAGCCATAATGATCTGGGTATGATCAAGGCAAGTAAGGCAGGTTTCCTGTTCAAGAGTACAGAACAGATCAAGAAGGATAATCCTGAATTACCCGCATATGAAACCTATGATGAATTAATGGCTGCTATTAAAAAGGCTTTATAAATTTCAAGACCGGAAGGAAAATTTCTATGGAAGATTATTCAATTGCGAACACTACGAAGGAACAGCGGATCGCATTGATCAAACAGTGGATTCCTGATGATGATGGAATCGAGGACAGTGGTATGGACTTGTGGGATATCTACGCTGATTATATCAACGGCACAAGAGAAATCGCAGAGATCAATGCATCAATGTCCGGAGTGTTCTATACGGAAGCAGATTTAAGATAATACACAGGCAGTTACATCTCAAAAATGTAACTGCTTTTTTATTGACAACTATTATAATGTATGTTACATCGATAATCCGATTATCAATGTGTATAGGAGGAAGTTTGAAACAAATAAGTAGAGGACAGCCAAGAAATAAAGGATATAGCAAATAAACCGCCTAAATAGCCGGTTTTAAAAATTGAATATATACACAACA
>CAYRAW010000129.1:0-8448 GCA_964422225.1 uncultured Roseburia sp. | reverse complement strand
TTGAAAAGTCTATCAACCACTTTAAAGACAGCTTTTGCGTAGCTAACCGTAAAACTCAGAACGAAAAAACGCTTCATGCAGATTTACTTTTGGCTGGCATTGCTCAACTTGTTACAGTAATGGTTGCTGATAAAATTCATCAACATCAATACATTCGAAGTCTTAAGCCTTTGATTGCATAAAATCTTTAAACAATACATTTCTGAGCGAAGCATGACAGATAATAAACCCAATACGATGTGTCACAACACATCTATGGGCCAAGGCTGTCGCCCTGGACGGACTAAGAAGCTATATCTATTACCAAAGTTCTATCGCTTACCATTTATTACAAAGTCACCATATGCTTTTTCCAAAATCCTATAAACATAAGAATTACTGATTTACCCATATTTCATATTCAACTTGTGCATCAGCAACTTTCTTTAATGCAGACTCTAACGAATTCATAGCTTTTGCTAAGCTCTGTTCCGCCTTTTCCTTCTGCTTATCTGTTTTTGATTCAATAATAGCTTGCTGATATTTAAGCACTCTTGCCTCTATTTTCTCTTTTTGTGCAGTTACTACTTCCAGTCTTTCTCTGGCCTTTTCTCTTTTCTTATCTGTTATGAGATCATACTTGTCTTTAATATCATTCCATCTTGGTACATTTAATTCTTCTCCATACCAAGCCTTATAGTTTCTTTGAAATATTGCTAACCATGTAGAAGCTACAGAACTACGCAATTTGGGTTCTTTAAATGTTGTCTCTTCTATAGCGGAAATAAAATCTTCAAGGCAATCAAAAATAGCGTAATCCGTTACCCGTTCGCTATACCATACACCCGGTCTGATTTTATGTATTACACCTTCTTTTACTTGCAAATTAATAGGATAATTTTCCATTCTCCTTGTAATTTGCCACACTTTCTTCAACCAGACATCTTTAATAGTAACAACACCATCGTCACTCATATCATAACCAAAAATAAGATAATCCACATCTAACATATATGGCTTCTCTTGAATCTCTGATGCATACATTCTAAAATCGGCAATATCAAATCCCGGCGAACCATTTCTGTTAAAAGCCTTTACTTCTAGTAATCCTTTTGTTCGATCATCTGGATTTAAAAAGAAATCCGGAGGCATCTGTGTATTTTCGCTTGGTGCATATTCAATACCTCTTGCATCTAACCATCCTTGCAGCCACTCCTGCATTATGTTCCCAACTACATCCTTTTGCCTTACAATAATATTTACATCGCCTAAAAAGAATTTTATTTGTCCTTCTAATTCAAGAATATGATCGACATTTAACAATCTGTCATATATTTCTTGTGCTGATAACCTCATCCTATCTTCATCCTTCTACATTTTCTAAATAACTTCTTCCGATTCTTTCTGAAATATCTTTGATTACAGGTACGCATACTGTATTTCCTAGTAAATCAAATGCTTCCGATTCACTAATCATATCCAAGTTATAATTATCTGGATATCCGCATAATCTTTGACACTCTCTAATCGTAAGTCTACGGATTCCATCTCCATCAACAACCCCTAGTTTAGCCACATCCATTGCCACCAAGGTTGGAGCAATATCATTTGTGTCCAATATCTTAGAAAACTCAAATGATAACTTTCCTGCAACAATATTATATCCCTTATCCTTTGTCTCATCTGGAATTCGTTTTACTATCCCATCTTTACCTTTTACCTGCTGTTTTGGATATTCATATACCAAATATCCCATTTGGGTTAGATGTTCTAATATTTGATGTAATTCAGGGACATTGAAAAATGTTCTGATTTGTTCTTCTGTCAAAGGCATTCCATCCATCCATTTTATTCCTATCACTTCCGCCCAATGTTTCTTTCTGCGTTCTCGTAAAAGAGCACTCATCAAGTCTCTTTCTTTCTGCGATGTCTTGCCTTTTAAATCAATATCCCATGAGTGAATATTATTTTCACCCCCTCGCTTATCCTTTATTGATTTTCCAATCACTTCCTGTGTAGTATAGTTAGCAAATAATTTTCTAGTAAAATCTGTATCTACTGTAGGAAGTCCTTGCTGTAATATATCTCCCAATACAGCTTCCCTTTGTTCAAAATCCTCAAGATTAATCTCCTCATCCAAAGAACCAACTATATACACTCTTTTTCGGCTTTGTGGCAAACCAAAATATCTCGAATCCAACAATCTGCAACCAACATGATACCCTAACTGCTCTAAATGTGTAATAATTGTATTTAATGTGTTGCCGTTATCATGAGTCATAAGTCCTTCAACATTTTCAAGTAAAAAACCTCTTGCCGGATGATTTGCATTTATTTTATCTTGAAGTATTCGCTCAATTTCAAAAAACAACGTCCCTCTTGTATCTGCAAATCCATTTCTATTTCCCGCAAAGCTAAATGGTTGACAAGGAAATCCCGCTAACAAATAATCAAAATCCGGAATATCTTGATTTGTATTAGCAAGTGTAATATCTCCATAAATTTCTTCATCGCCATAAAACCCATTATATGCCTTGATAGCATACGGTTTTATCTCCGAAGAAAATACACACTCCGTTTCTAACCCAAGTTCATCCATTGCCTGTTGAAATCCAAGCCTAATCCCGCCTAAACCAGCGAATAAATCAATAATTCGTGGCATAAGTAATCCTCCTTCGTTTTGGTTCCGTTATGATTATACTTCATTAGGCATCTAAAGTCTATTGATTTTTATGGAACCGTTCAGCATCTTTCTTCCATTTCATCTCCCTCTAAATATAAAAAAAGAGCAACCGAATTTTCTCGATTACTCTCTGTTCATTACTACCATGATAATAATATCATGACTCCCTTTAAAAAAAGTCTCAATACCGCAGTCATTCCGTATATATTTGTATCTTTTTGTAAGTCGTTTTTCTTTCCACAATAATATTATCATCTCTTATTTGAAAAAGAAAGATACGTGTGGTTAGTTCTTTATTAGTCCATGGTTAGTCTTTTGTTAGTTTCCCGTTATCATTCAAATAGAACATACCGTTTTCCCCATAAGCTTACCACTCGTCACATTTCAGGTGCTTACCACTCAAACTTACCACTTTGAATCACGGTTTTGCGATATTATGCAATACTTTACGAGGTTTTCTCTGTAAACATCAAATGCCTTCCATCCCTTATAAATCAAGCATTTCCGTTACTTTCCAGTCCTTACTTCTCATCAACCACCTGAAAAATAAAAAACTTCAAATAATAACTCTCATCTGCTGCCCACAGTATCGGATGATCGGGGCTCTGGGTCCTGAACTCTACCTGACGCAGGCGTTTATGGGTTGCCTTGGCGGCTTCCTTGATTGTCTTAGCCAGTAATTCCTGGGTCATGAAGTGGGAGCAGGAACAGGTTGCCAGATATCCCCCGTCTTTCACAAGTTTCATGCCCTTCATGTTGATCTCACGGTAGCCCTTGATCGCATTCCTGGTCGCTTCTCTGGATTTTGTAAAAGCTGGCGGATCAAGAATCACTACATCATACTGCTCACCGGCGGCAGCCAATTTGGGCAGTTCATCCAGCACATTGGCACAGCGAAAATGTACGGTATCTTCCAGATGATTGAGCTTGGCATTTCTAGTTGCCTGTTCAACTGCATACTCAGAAATATCCAGTCCTGTCACGTCTTTTGCTCCGGCTATTCCTGCATTCAGTGCAAAAGTTCCCATATGTGTGAAGCAGTCCAATACCTTCTTGTCTTTACAGATTCTCTGCATTGCCAGTCTGTTGTACTTCTGGTCAAGGAAGAAACCTGTCTTTTGGCCATTCTCCACATCTACCATATAGTGAACACCATTTTCCACGATTTCAATATTCGTATCAAACGGCTCTCCGATAAATCCTTTTACCTTCAGAAGTCCTTCTTTCTCACGTTCCCTGGCATCACTTCTCTCATATACACCACGAATGTTGATACCATCCTCTGCCATACATTCTTTTAACGATCTGACTATTGTTTCCTTGAATCTGTCAATACCAAGAGCCAGAGATTCTACTACCAGTACATCCTCATATTTGTCAATTACAATTCCCGGCAGGAAATCTGCTTCTCCAAATATCACACGACAGGAAGAGGTATCCACAGTATCTTTACGGTAATTCCATGCTGCCTCTACCCTGGTTCTGAGAAAAGCTTCATTGATCTGCTGCTCTTTATCTCTGGTCATCATACGGACACGTATCTTGGAATTCTGGTTGATGAACCCTCTGCCCATCATATATCCGTCAAAATCATGCACAATTACAATATCACCATTGGTGAATGTACCCATAATTGTGTCGATTTCATTATCAAATACCCATAATCCGCCTGCTTTTAAGCTTCTGCCCTCTCCCTTTTTCAGTGTTACGACTGCTTCTGACATATTTTATCCTTACCTTTCCGAGAATCATATCTTAAGTGATAATATTATATTATATCATATTATTTCATCTCGTCCCAGTACAATTCATCACTTCCGATAGTTTGGGAAGTAAATGGTGTCCCATCTGCCGTTTTATAATGCTTCGTTGCCTTGATCACGTAATCAGAACCCCGATACAGGATTGGAATGTTAGCGAACACGATAAGAATATTTCCCAAATCAGAGAACGCCCACAGATTACCAAGCTCCAGTCCTGCCAGACTGCACAAAATACCAAAAGTCACTGTGAATATACCCAGAATACGGATTCCCTGTGTCAGCTTCATGGATTGACTGATACGGTTCGCTGCTATTTCAGAAAATGTGATCATGCCGATCAGACAAGTATAGGCAAACAGACAAAAGCAGAAAGATACCAGTATCGTCATCACATTATTCATAACTGTGCCCGGTGTGAGTTGTGCAATAGAGGCATTAAATTTGCCCAGTTTATCCAGGGCTTCCCACTCTGCTGCTTCATTTCCATTCCAGCAATGCGCCATGATCACTACAAATCCTGATAACGTACAGATTACCATTGTATCCAGAAATACTCCCACTGCAGAAATAATTCCCTGATCACACGGATCTTCACAATCAGCAGCCGCTGCCGGCATCGTGATCGTACCCTGACCCGCTTCATTGGACATCAGCCCTCTCTTCACACCCTGTACCAACACAGTACCAAAGGTTCCGCCAAACACTGCCTTTGCTGTAAATGCACCGCCAAACACTGCCTTGAAGAAGTATGGAAGCTGGTCAAGATTTAATAAGATCAGTACCAGTACAGTCAGTATATATACAACTGCCATGACCGGTACCATCTTATTTGTCACCTGAGTTACTTTCCTGATTCCACCAAAAGCCAGAATTGCTGTCGCAACTATTATAATTACCGCTATAATATAAGAAAAGGCACTGTCTACAGGAATCGTAGTTCCTGCGAGGATTCCCGCCATTTCACCAATGGAAGATACAACATTATAGCCCTGGGCAGGCAGACAGCACATTGCATAGAGTATGTACAGAACAGACAATGCAACACCTACCCATGCCTGATCACCCAGTAATTTTTTGCCATAAAAAGGCAGACCACCGACAAATTCATCCTTCTTCTTTTCCTTAAAAATCTGCGCAAGCACACTCTCTACGTATGCGATCGACATACCAAAAAATGCAGATACCCACATCCAGAATAGTGCTCCTGGACCACCTACTGCGATCGCGCCCGTTACGCCCACGATGTTGCCCGGTCCTACACGCATTGCCGTACTGAGGAAAAAGGCTGCTCCAGAAGAAATGCCTATGGCGGCATGCTTACGCTGTGCGATCAGCTTAACACCCTTTTTGAAATGTGTAACCTGTATAAAGCCCAATTTGAATGTAAAGAAAATGCCGCTTCCCAGCAGCAGGATCACTGCCAGTGAGAAATTTCCCAATACGGGAATTTTTTGATACCACTCAAAGTTAGTAGGAAAATCCCATAAGAAATCCGATAAAGGTCCAATAAATGTAAATACCTGATTGATCGCCTGAAAAAGTTGTTGCATAAAAATACCCCTCCTCTTATATCTGATAATTTCAGTATAGTAAAAGGTGGGGTATTTGAGAATAGTTATGACTGATTACCACAGTTTCTAATCAGTTATTCGCAGTATTTGCAAGTCCAATATCGATCAGTTTATTCGTTTCACTGAATTGTAATTTCTTCTTTGTCCCGTCACTCATTAATTTGTTGGCAGCTCCCAGAACTACAGTTATGACAGTCTTGTCACCTTTTCTTGCAGCACCTACCAGACATAATCCTGAGGATTGTGCGGAACCGGTCTTTACACCTATGGCATATGGATTGTAGTATTCTGATACCTTCATAAGTGCATTGGTCGTCTCCAGATTACGTACAGGTGCCAGATTCGTTGCCGGGATCACTGCCGCCGGCATAGCTGCTATCGTCTCAAATACCGGATACTTATAGGCTTCCTTCGTGATCAGGAACAGACTGTAAGCATTCGTATAATGGTTTGCCTCAGGATAACCACTGGTATTGACAAAATTCGTCTCTGTACAGCCAAGTGCTGCGGCTCTTGCATTCATCATCACAACAAAATTGCTCACGCTGCCCGCCACTGCCTCTGCCAGAACATTACATGCGTGACAATCAGAAGAAAGCATCACACATTCTAACAGCTCCAGTACATTCATGACTTCTCCTGCCCGAATCCTTGGTGATACATGACTGGCATCGGAAGGAATTCCTGCTAATGCTGTGGAGGATACCACCAGTGGAGTATCCAGAGCCAACTGTCCCTGAGCAATGGCGTCCATGACCAGAAGCACTGTCATGATCTTAGTCGTACTGGCAGGTGCAAGCCTCTCATAAGGATTCTGTGCATATATGAGCTGTCCTGTTGCTGCATCTCCAACCAGCGCTGATTTCGCATCAATACTGGTCAGCTTATAAGCAGTTGTTCCTGTTGCTGCTGACAGAGCCTTTCCATAAATATAATAAATTCCATTATTTACTATGACCTGAAAATATCCATTACTGGTCGCCCCGGTTATCTGAATAGGCAGATCCCCCGGTAATACAGTCACAACAGTTGCCGGATCAGGCTGTGAAAATACTTCTGCTCCACTTCCTGTATATAACACTGCTGATATTGGCGTAATACTGTATTCTGCTGCCTGTGCTGTCACCGGAACAGCAAACAGACATCCTGCTGCAAGAACGAATGCAGTTACCACTGCCCCTGCCTTTTTCCATATTGTATGTTTCATCTTCATTTTCACCCAAATAACTCCCCTATATATTTTTCAAAGCATTTCATGACACCTGTGTCAGAAAATTCCTGTAATGCATCTCTGCAGGAACGGTAATACCATGCCTGCTTCTCCTTATCTGATTGATTAAATTTACTCCATATGACATCACCGTTTCGTCTCCACTCACGCAGCATGGATTCTGCGTTGGCTGTCTTGTCGGACAATACCAGCATCTTTACCTCTCTGGACGCATGCTTCAGATGTTCTATCGTCTCACGTTTTCGAATCTCCCATGTATCCCTGGCAGGAAGCCCCTGCCTTTTATCTTCTGTTTCCGCAGCTACATATTCTGCTACCTTTGCACCGAATTGCCCATGGATATCCTCATACGTTACCTCTGTATCTTCTATCGTGTCGTGAAGTATCGCAGCAGTCAGCACACTCTTGTCATTTGTAAGCTGGCTGCAGTAGTTCATAGTCGTGATCAAATGTGTGAGATATGGTATCTGAGTCCCCTTGCGCACCTGTCCCTTATGTGCCCTGGCAGCAAAAGCATACGCTTTATAGAATTCTTCCATTCTCTGTGTCTTTGGAAAAAAAGGTACGATACCATCCTCTATCGCCTGCTCTGTTCTCTTATACATAACACGGGGACTTCTGGTGGGCTTTTCCAATGATTCCAGACTTTGATATCTGCATACAGGATAGCCTTTTTCATCTGTTCCAACAAAACAGGGACATCCCCTGCCACATACCTGCTGGTCTTCCCTGAAGCTTAATATTGCATGTACCGCCCTGCAATAAAAATTACCCTCTTTATCTGCACAGGCTATATGATCTTTGGTCACCTCATGATCTGTATGAAGCAATTCTCCCAGTTTCTCATAACACTTATGATTCATGATACAGTCATTGAGTGCTCTGTGGGCACCTTCTGTATCAATACCGAAATAATCACAGACATCTCCCAGCCTGTGATGATCAAGCTGTGGCAGACATTTTCTTGCCAGATACAAAGTATCCACATAGTCATTACCAACCTGTACACCATATAATCTAAGTGCCGCGTCATAAATAAAATTCGTATCAAAAGTATGGATATTATGCCCTACCAGTCTGTATCCTCTGATAAATTCCAGAAAATCCGGCATTTTCTGTTCCAGTGTCGGCGCATCCTTTACCATATCATTGGTAATCCCATTCACTGCCGTAGCCGAACGGGGTATCCTCCTGTCCGGTCTGATCAGTGTGTCAAAAGTG
>CAYRAW010000128.1:0-8505 GCA_964422225.1 uncultured Roseburia sp. | reverse complement strand
TGCATATTTTATAAAGGAATCAAAGATTGCACGATAGCCCTGCTCTTTTATATGCATGCCCTCTATTGTATACTCTGCTTTCAGATTGCCCTGCTCATCCTTGAGCGGCGCATTGATATCTATATAGTGGGCATGATGTGCCTTTGCCAGCGTACGCACTGCCTCATTTGCCTGGGCGATCTTGTCATTGGTGCGAATCAGAAGACAGGGCTTCATCTCTTCTGTGGCAGCATCATAATTAATCGGATAATATGCCATCATATATATGTCAATATCCGGCAATTTATCCTGCACGATTGTCAGAATCTTATCATAGTTTGCGATCATATCCTCTATTGAAATTGCAGGATCACTCAGATCATTGGTTCCAATATTGATGAAAAGCCGCCTTGGCGCCAGATCCAATATGCAGACATCTATGTTGTCAAGCAGCTCCTGTGTCACGAAGCCACCGATTCCACGATTATAGATCACAATATCCAGCTTGTCCTCCTGCACGAACTTCTCTACCGGAAACATTTCCATCAGGGAAGAACCTGCACACACGATCCGCCCTTTCTCTATTGTTTCATTCATCTTGCGAAAACGCTCAATTTTCTCCTGTTTCGTCATAATCGTAACCATACCTTTCTGTATCAACTTTTTAAAATCCCATTTGAAAAAGACTAAGTTGTCCATCCTGCCACAGCTTCTGCTCTGCTTCCTTTACGATATCTGTCTCATGCAGATGCCCAATCAGAAGTGGTGAAGCAGGAGCAGGCATCTCTCGCTATTTTCTTCTTCGGGACATACAATGCAGAGCCTATCGCACGCTCCAGCACCGTCTGCGAAAGGCATCCATCAGCATCCACGTTTGCTCTGGTCAATGTATGTATTCAATGCTGTGACATATTTCACAACATCCGGCATTTCTGCCTTTATCTCTATATTTTCCAGCTTGAGATTCTTAATATGACTGTCTTTTAATCCAAGAAGAACCATAGCCTGCTTTGCTGCTGTTCCATGGATATTTCGTATCGTGATTCCATCAAATATGGGCGGTATGTCACTTCTGGGTATGACTGTACTATATGGATAATCCATGCTGACCTGAATCGCTTCTTCTGAAACATTGTTGATTTCCATATTTTCAAACAAAACGTCCGTAACATACCCGCCTCTGCCTCGCATGGACTTGATTCGTATTCCCTGCATGGTATTGCAGATTCTACAATCAGAAGCATATATGTGCTCTACGCCGCCGCTCATCCCGCTTCCAATCACGATTGCTCCATGTCCACCATGCATTTCACAATTTGTGATAGTAACATCTCTGCATGGACGGTTGACCCGCCAGCCATCCTCATTCATCCCGGAGTTGATCGCAATACAATCATCACCTGTCTGGAATGTACATCCTTCAATTCGGACATGCTCACAGGAATCCGGGTTCAATCCATCCGTATTTGGTCCCATTGTCTTTACATTCACATGCTTCACCACAATATGTTCACAATACACAGGATGTATCGTCCACTGCGGTCCATCTTCTATCGTAAAATCTTCCAACAGAATTTTTTTACAGTTCACGAACTGAATAAATGATGGTCGCAGCGCCGCCTGTCTTGTCCCATAGATTCTTTCTTTGACTGGAATCTTATTACTTTCCGCATAGCATAATTCATCTGCTGCCTTTTGCTGAAGTTTCTTCCAGCTCCACCAGTTCTTGCCATTTCCAACAAGACATCCATTTCCTGTGATTGCTACATTCTCACAATCTTTTGCATAGATCAGAGGTGAATAATTATAACACTCCATCCCCTCCCATCTGGTGAACACCACCGGAAGATAGTCCTCTGGAATATCACTGAAGGAGATTACAGAATCCTCACATAGATGAAGTTCTATATTGCTTTGCAAATGAATCGGTCCACTGAGCCAGGTTCCCTTTGGAACAACTACTTTGCCCTTACCTAAAGCTGCACATTTATCAACCATTCTCTGTATATATTTTTTCTTATCGTCAGGACTACAGCTATCGTATTCTGCATAATTAAGTTTTATCATAATTCGTCATACCCTTCCGGCATCTGATCAAAGTATTCTTTTACCACATCATATGCCTCTTTGGGTCTTCGATACTCATCTACGACACCCTTGTTATTATGACATCTTGCTCTCGTAGAGAACCACTCTTCCTCTGTGACTTTACAGTCTGCAAACTGCCAGATAAAGGTTCCTGTAAGTCTGTCATCTTCCTTATATACTTCCAGATTTTCCCTTATTACATCAGCCTGTCTCTCTTCACTCCATTTACAATGTCCTCTATCCCTGAATCCATATATTGCAGCCGCACCAAATTCGCTGACAATTACTGGCTTTTCTTTTTCAACTGTAGCATCAATCCATGCCATTTCCTTTTCATGCTTTTCTTTTACAGAAATGTCTTCATACCACCCTGAATACATATTAAAAGAAACAATATCCGGCAGATCCAGACAGATATCTTTAAAATGTCTGCAGGTTGCCGAGGTTGTCGGTCTTGATGTATCAAGGGATTTGATCTGCTCATATTGCATCTTGTATTTTTGACGCCCCTCTTCTGTTTCACTGGCACACTCATTCAAAATGCCCCAAATCACAATAGACGGATGATTAAAATGCTGGTAGATCATTTCATCAATACAATCTCTGCACTGTTCATCAAAGTGAGGATTCCTCATCTTTTCCAGATCAAATCCTCTTGCGTGATTCTCCTCCCAGACTAACATACCCTTCTCATCACACAAATCCAGGAATCGCTCATCATTGGGATAGTGACAGGTTCGGACTGCATTTGCTCCCATTTCTCTCATCATATCCAGATCCTGTATCATGACCTGAAAAGGAACCGCACTTCCTAAAGTCCCATAATCCTCATGTCTGTTAAAACCCTTCAGGAAAACGCTTTTGCCGTTTAATAATAGTCTTCTTCCTCTTACTTCCACTTCCCTGAAACCTACTCTGTCAATCATATCATCCATTACTACACCATCACATTTAAGTACGGCTTTCAAAAGATATAATTCAGGCTTTAATACAAACCATTCCCTGACCTTTTCAAAGCTTTCCACCAGCTCTAATGTGACTATGCTCTTCCCCTCCAAAAGTCTGTTCACATGGAAGGTTTTATCTGCCAATGTTATTGTAATCTCTGCATTCTTCTCTTCATTTGAAAGATTTTCCACATCAATGCTGATTTTAGCTTTCCATCCATCTTTATCCTTATGCGGTTCAAAATGGATATTTTTCAGATAAACATCCTTTATCTCCTCCAGAACTACCGTCCTGTTAAAACCTCCATAGGTATAATAATCATTGGGAACATGAAGGGAAGATTCTTCACTGAAGCTGTTGTCTACTTCTGTTCGAATCACATGCTCCCCTGGCTCTACATTCATAATGATACCGCAAAAGGCAGTAAATGCATTATAATGGTGCACAATAAATTCATCATCAAAATATACATCTGCCGTATGGCTTACCCCTTTAAATTCCAGTCTGATATTGGTCTTTTCCTGAATATAAACTTTTCTGGTATAAGTTCCCCTGCCTCTGTAATTCAAGAGTTCTGGATTCTGCTCCCAGCAACCCGGTACAGGAATCCTGTATTCTGCACCTTTCTCTGTTCTAAAACTCCATATGCCGTCCAGTTCCCTCTGCTTCCTGATGTTGTGTTGCTCAAATAAACGTATCATTTTCTTCTCCTCCTGTATGGATGGTCTATGTGTTTATGCTAATCCAAAGATACAGTTTGGGCAATGTTGTCAGGTATGAATTTTTATCAAAAGGTAATGGGGTTATTGACATTATACAAATATTATCTATAATCAAAGAAAAGGAGCAGGTGAACATGGATATTATCAATCTGACAATCAATATAAAATTCTGCCGTATTTCTTATCATGAAAAAGACTGGGTGGAAAGAAAGACAAAGTGTGACTACACTATATGGAATATTATTTCCGGGGGACTGGCGCTGCAAATAAATGATCAGACTCTGTATGCAAAAGAAGGAGATGTGCTTTTATTCCATCCCGGAGATACCTACAAAGCATGGTGTCATGATGATGACCATTGCCATTTTCTTGTTACCTTTTTCTCAATATCCTCCGGTAATGTCATAGATATTTTGACGCAGGAGTCTACCGCAGGTCTATATACGAACGATTTAGTTAAAGAAATATCAACCAGATTTTGTGATGAATATAATGCCTGCCATGATAATGAGAATGCTCACAATCTTAAATTGTACGCGGCTTTTCTGAATTTTTTTGCCGATCTGTCCAGTCAGTTTGGGGCACAGCTTACATTTCACGCCTCTTCCGACTCTGTATCTGACCAACGCCTGCATTCCCTGTTAGACTTTATCTCTGATCATGTGGAAAGCAATCTGACTGTCAGAGAAATGGCTGATTTTATGTCCATGAGTGAAAAATATTTTTCCGGCTATTTTCATTTTCATATAGGAATGAGTCCTAAACAATATCTGACCAAGTGCCGTATGACGCATGCTATCCAGCTCTTATCAGATCCTGATATTTCCATATCCGAGATAGCCGGCAGATTGCATTTCTCCGATCAATACAGCTTTACAAAATCATTTAAAAAATACTACGGCGAGACTCCGGGAAGATTCAGGAAACAGCATTTTTATGTACACAATGCCGTCACCAGCTCAGAATATCTTTGAGTTTTGTTCCTGATATCAGCTTCGCTTACTCCATAGTAACTGTATAAGTCTCTGGAAATCTTCTGCAAATGCTTCATTATTACCAGCTATGAATATGCTTGTTGGTCCATCTGCACCGCCTATGATGGAAACGGAAGATTTACGCTTATTTTTCATATACTTTCTCCTGCAACTTTACAATCGTTCCCACTCTTTTCTGAGTAACCTGTATTCCAAACGATCTTTCAATTTACCATCATGCTAAATTGGTATCAATATAATCAAAGTATGGCTTTTTGTTTACTTTTGCTTCGTTTTCAAGATACCATGCCGCTGCTTCTTTTAATCCAACATCTAAAGGAATCGTATTGGGATATATTTTGCTTTGGTGCTGCACATCCAAACAGTATTCGTATTGATAGAAGCTGAAATACTTCCTTTGTTCTATATCATTATATACATTTACAAATGTTGGAACTTTCCCCAGACAGGCATAGCACATGTTTACCCAGTCCTTTATAGATATGGTGTCCTTATTACCTGCATTTAGAATATGATCTGAGGGCTTATCATTTATAATGACTTCCATTAATCTGCATAAATCCCTGACATGAAAAAATTGTAACTTCATGCTGCCATCCTTTGGCAAGTAGAATTTTCTGTCTGCCCTGGCACAGTCAAATACAAAAGCCTCTCTGTAAACATTATTCATAGGACCATATAAATATGGCGGTCTTAATATGTACGCATCCTTAACTCTCTCTAACAAAGCCTTTTCAGCTTCCAACTTATCTATACCGTACTTGCCCCAAAACTTATTCTCTGCAGTCTTGGAATCCTCAAGGAATGGCTGAACTCCATATTCAGGATATACAGCACTTGAACTGATCATAATATATTGTCCAAAAGTCCCCAATGTATTATATAAATCAACAATGTCCTGTGCATCATATGCCGTTATATCTGCCACAACATCAAAATATGTATCTTTCAAAACACTGCCTAAATTGTGCCTGTCTCCTTCAATCAGATTCACACCCTCAACCTGTGGTTTGGAATTTCTATTGAGTACATATACATCATATCCAGCCTTCACAAAATATTCAGCCGCGTATTTGCTGACAAAAGTCGTTCCGCCTGTAATTAATATTTTTCTCATCATGTTGTCCTTTCATTCAGGAAACAGAACTCTGTTCTACAAAATAGTATCATCCTCAGTATAATATATTTTTCATAGAAAAACAATTTTCACTTCATACACGCGTCTTTTATTTTTTCGTCATTTTATTTAATTTAGTTCTATTATTTTGTCCATTATTCCCATTGTCCAATTTTTTTCAGAATTGTATACTATATGTGTTATGTAAATAACAGAGAAGGTATATTACTATTAAATTTGGAGGTATGTTTTATGGCTGTAAATCGTTTCGTCTTAAATGGAATTTCTTATCATGGACATGGTGCGATCAATGAAATTCCCGGACTTATCACATCAAGAGGATATCAGAAAGCTTTTGTTGCATCTGACCCTGATCTTGTAAAATTCGGAGTAACTTCAAAAGTAACTGATTTGTTAGAGAAAAACGGTATTGCATTCTATTTATATTCTGATATCAAACCAAACCCGACTATTGAAAATGTACAGCATGGTGTAAAGGCCTTTCAGGAATCCGGTGCTGACTGTATGATTACTATTGGCGGCGGTTCTTCCATGGATACAGGCAAAGCTATCGGTATCATTATCAATAATCCGGAATATGCTGATGTACGTTCACTTGAAGGCGTAGCTCCTACCAAGGAACGTACTGTATTCACAATTGCTGTTCCAACAACAGGCGGTACAGGCGCTGAATCAACAATCAATTACGTTATTACTGATGTAGAAAAGAAACGTAAATTCGTATGTGTTGACCCTAATGACATTCCTGATATTGCTGTTGTCGATCCTGATATGATGTCTTCTATGCCTAAGGGCTTAACAGCTTCTACCGGTATGGATGCTTTGACACACGCTATTGAAGGTTATACTACTGCTGCTGCGTGGGAATTATCAGACTGCCTCGACCTTGAAGCTATCAAATTAATTGCAAAGAATCTCAGAAAAGCAGTTGAAAATGATCCTGATGGTCGTGAAGGCATGGCTCTTGCACAGTATGTAACAGCTATGGCTTACTCCAATGTAGGACTTGGAATCGCACACTCTATGGCACATACTCTTGGCGCTGTATATGATACACCACATGGTGTTGCCTGTGCTATGATGCTCCCAATCGTTATGGACTTCAACAAAGAATACACAGGCGAAAAGTACAAGGCTATTGCAGAGGCTTTCGGTGTAGATACAACCGGCATGGATCAGTCAACTTATCGTCAGGCTGCCATTGATGCTGTTCAGCAGTTATCCATTGATGTCGGAATCCCTACCAAGCTTGAGAAACTTCAGGAAGCTGATTTGCCATTCCTGTGCGAATCCGCTGCAGCAGATGCCTGTGCACCAGGTAATCCAAGACCCGCTACTATTGCTGATTTCGAAGCAATGTTCCGCAAATTAATGTAAAATAAAATGAGGTCGCGATCCACGACCTCATTACCTTCATTTAAGCATAAATCACTTTCTCGTTTTACTGTTATTTCTCTTCGAAATTAAACAGCGCGCTTAAGATTTCAGCATCTTCCTGCAGTACCTTTAACACATACTTGTCAAAGTGTCTCGCATCCTGTGTCGAAGAACCAAATTCATAGGTTTCCTGTCCATAATCCATAACATCAAACCCCGGAGTTGCTTTGCTGGCGCCTTTTGTTCTATAAGAGACTACATCTTTTAAAGTAAAATTCACCCCTCCATTCTCATAAGATACCCAACTGCTGATGTCTGTTCCCGTTGCTTCTGTGGCAGTTCCATTCTCTGTCTGAGTCTGTGCCGTTGCTTTTGTCACTTCTGCCGCTCCTTCTACATATTGTCCATACATTTCGTCAATATAAAGTGCCAGTGATTCTCCAAAAATTTCAGACGGAACATGTCCACCATCCCACTGCCATTCCAGTTTTGCATCTGTTCCGCTGTTAAGCCATGCTATCTGCATATTCATAGACGCAAATAGAGACATATCGCCTTCGGATGCACCCATTACAATTCTGGTCCATGTCGGACTTTCCGTATCTTCATCTCCAATATAGTTGATTGGATTATACAGATCTACAATATTATTTCCGTATTTGTCGCCATCCTCGATAGATACGATATCACTTTCATAAGATTCCAGCATTTCTTCATAGCTGCTGTAATTTGAAGAATCTGTTTTTGTGCCTGCAGACTGTGTAGTTCCGGCATCCGGAGTTCCTACTTCGTCACCCATTCCACTTGTGACCAGATTATCTTGATCATTGCCGTCCAAAGCTGCTCCACCTGGCATACTTCCGTCTGGTGCTCCTTCCGGCTTCTTTCCATCTGGCATTCCGCCTCCTGGACCTGCATTTTTTCCGGATTCTCCTTTGCTATATCGTCCTTCCAGAAATGCCTGTGCTTTCTCTTCTGTTGACATCTGTGACACACTTTCATCACTCAGTGCATTTCCATCACTGTCAAACCACGTCCAGTCATCTGCATAATCCAGATTTTCCAGATACCATTCCAGGTTTTTTTCAAATTCTTTCAGATAAAGATTAAGATAAGTTCCCCCATATCCGTTGGTATCTGCATATTTTTCCACATCATATTCTATCGTCAGATCTACTACATCGTCCTTATCCCCATCTCCATTGATATCAATGTCCACTGCCGACTCGCTGACACTCAGATTCTGATCATTGATATA
>CAYRAW010000127.1:0-8581 GCA_964422225.1 uncultured Roseburia sp. | reverse complement strand
TGTATTGCTGTTATTACAGGACCTAATATGGCCGGTAAATCCACGTATATGCGTCAGTCGGCATTAATTGTGCTTATGGCGCAGCTTGGAAGCTTTGTGCCTGCTAAGAGTGCCAACATCGGCATTGTAGACAGAATATTTACCAGAGTAGGAGCTTCTGATGATCTGGCAAGCGGTCAGAGTACTTTTATGGTGGAAATGAATGAAGTAGCTAATATTTTAAGAAATGCTACATCTAAGAGTCTGCTTGTTTTGGATGAAATCGGAAGAGGTACGTCTACCTTTGATGGATTAAGTATTGCATGGGCAGTTATTGAACATATCAGTAATAAGAAAATACTGGGAGCAAAGACACTGTTTGCTACGCATTACCATGAATTGACAGAACTGGAAGGTAAAATGAACAATGTCAATAATTATTGCATTGCTGTAAAAGAAAAAGGTGATGACATTGTATTCTTAAGAAAGATTATCAAGGGTGGCGCAGACAGAAGTTATGGTATTCAGGTAGCAAAGCTGGCAGGCGTACCCGATATGGTTATAGACCGTGCAAAAGAGATTTCCGAACAGTTAAGTGATAATGATATTACTGAAAAGGTACAGAGCATTGCAGTAGATACCAAGGGAGAAAAGAAGAAAACAAAGCCTGTTCACTATGATGATGTTACGATGGGACAGATGACATTGTCAGATACAGTCAGAGATGAAGATATTATACAGGAATTGAAAGAACTTGATATTACGAATCTGACACCGATGGATGCCATGAATACACTGTATCGGCTCCAAAGTAAGTTGAATAACAGATGGTCAGTGTGAAAAGGGGTAGAATATGGCAAAAATTCATGTATTGGATAATGGTACAATTGATAAAATCGCGGCAGGTGAGGTCGTAGAACGTCCTGCCAGTGTCATAAAGGAACTGGTTGAAAACGCTATTGATGCGGGTGCAACAGCAGTTACGGTAGAGATTAAAGAGGGCGGTATTGAATTTATCCGTGTAACTGATAATGGCAGTGGTATCGAGAAGTCAGAGGTACGCAATGCCTTTTTAAGGCATGCGACCAGTAAGATATCTCAGGTATCAGATCTGCTTACTTTGCACAGTCTGGGATTCAGAGGAGAGGCTCTCTCCAGTATTGCGGCTGTATCAAAGGTAGAACTTATTACAAAGACCAGAGAAGATATGACAGGAATCCGTTATTGTCTGGAAGGCGCAAACGAGGTGTCATACGAAGAAATAGGAGCGCCGGAAGGAACAACGTTTATTGTGAGAAATCTGTTCTTTAACACTCCGGTCAGAAGAAAATTCCTGAAGACAGCAATGACGGAAGGCAGTTATGTGACAGATCTGCTGGAGCATCTGGCGTTGTCCAGACCTGATATTTCCATAAAATATGTTCTGAATGGACAGACCAAATTTTTTACCAATGGTGATGGTGACTTAAAGGCAATTATTTATCGTATTTATGGCAGAGATATTGCCAATGAGATGATTGCTTTTCAGACGGTGGAGGAAGATCTGGTATTAGAAGGATTCTTAGGGAAGCCGGTTCTTAACAGAGCAAACAGAAATTTTGAAAATTATTTTGTAAATAGTCGTTATATTAAGAATAAACTGGTATCCAAAGCGATAGAAGAAGGATATCAGTCTTATATGATGCAGCATCGCTATCCATTTTGCGTCATACATATTACTGTGCCGACAGAAAATGTAGATGTAAATGTGCATCCCAATAAGATGGAGGTACGCTTTGCCAATCAAAATGCGGTATATCAGAAAATCACAACCAGCATAGCACAGTTCTTAGCTGAGCAGGAAATGATACCGGAAGCAACACCGGGCAAGGATAAGACCTTGAAACCGGAGGCAGAGCCTGAAGTACATGCACCGGAACCTTTTGAAAAGGAACGTATTCAGAATAATATGCTGCGTGAAGAAAGCAGCTATAATCATGAAGGAAAGGCATCAAAACATGAAGAAGTAGGACAGTTCCTTTATAATAATAAAGTGGCTTACTACAATAATGAAGATGCTGTACCGGAGAAAAAACAAAGCATTTCCCAACCGGAGAAAAATGCTTCAAAAGATGATTTCTTTGTGGATAACCGGACGAAAGAGGAAAAAAGTCCTGAAATAAATCCACTGTTGAATAAAATATTAGGAGCTGAGAAGAAACCTGAACCGGCTAATCTTGGTGTGATCAAGGCCAGAGAACAGATTATTGTTGAAAAACCTGAGCAGCTTAATTTTTTTGATGAAAAGATTCTTTCCAGGGAAGCAAAACAGGAATACCGTATCGTAGGGCAGGTATTTGACACATACTGGATCATCGAATATCGTGATAAGATGCTTATGATAGATCAGCATGCGGCTCATGAAAAGGTAAAATATGAACAAATATTAAAGAGGGTAGCAAGTCAGGAAACACTGACTCAGACATTGACACCTCCTATTGTTATCAGCGTGACTGCCAAAGAGGCAGATGTCCTGCACAATTATGGAAAGTATTTTAAAGAACTGGGATTTGAGATCGAAGATTTTGGCATGAACGCATATGCAGTCAGAGGAGTTCCTTATGATTTGTTCAGTTATGATATGAAGGAATTGTTCGAGGAAATACTGACAGAACTGTCAGAAAGTCCTGTCAGGGGCGTGCCACAGATTATTCGGGAAAAAATTGCTTCCATGGCATGCAAGGCAGCAGTGAAAGGTAATAATCCACTGACCTATGAAGAAGCAGATAAACTGATCGAGCAGCTGCTGGAACTGGATAATCCGTATAATTGCCCTCATGGACGCCCAACGATCATCACCATGTCAAAATATGAAATAGAGAAGAAATTTAAGAGGATTGTATAATATATGGCGAAACAACCGTTAATTATATTGACAGGGCCAACGGCAGCAGGAAAGACGAAATTGTCAATAGAACTTGCAAAATCGGTAAATGGCGAAATTATATCCGCAGATTCCATGCAGGTTTATAAATATATGGACATAGGATCTGCAAAGATCAAACAGAAAGAAATGGAAGGCATTAAACATTATCTGGTAGACATTCTTGAACCTACCCGGGATTTTAATGTTGTTCTTTTTCAAAAATATGCAAAAGAAGCAATGGAACAGATCTATGCGAAGGGAAAGATTCCAATTCTGGTGGGTGGCACAGGATTTTATATCCAGTCCGTATTGTATGATATTGATTTTACCGAAAATGATGAGGATACACAGCTTCGCAGGGAACTTGAAGAACTGGCCAAGAAGAAAGGGGCACAATATCTGCATATGGTACTGCGGGAATGTGATCCCAAATCTGCCGAAATGATACATGCTAATAATGTAAAACGCGTGATACGTGCAATTGAGTTCTACCGACAGACGGGTAAACCCATATCAGAACATAATGAACAGGAGCGGGGAAAGGAGTCAGCATATGATTCTCATTACTTCGTACTGACTGATGTAAGGGACAGACTTTATGCCAATATTGACCGGAGAGTAGACCGGATGCTGGAAGAAGGACTGGTCGAGGAAGTAAAAAAACTTATGGAAATGGGCTGCAAGAGAGAGTCTACTGCTATGCAGGGTCTGGGTTACAAAGAGATCATAGCGTATCTGCTCGGAGAAATAACGCTGGATGAAGCAGTGTATCTGATCAAACGCGATACCAGACATTTTGCCAAACGTCAGCTTACATGGTTCCGGCGGGAGAAAGATGTCATATGGGTCGAAAAGGATCAATTTGCATATGATGATGAAAAGATGCTACAATATATGATAAATATGTGTGAAGTATAAGGATAAAGAAGGTAAGGAAAATGGAAAGTACATTAACAGAAAATATGTATCAGGAGCTTGGCATTTCCAAAGAGGTATATTCTTTTTGCCAGACTATTTTAAAAGAACTTGAGCCACGCTTTAAGGCAATTGATGAAAATGCTGAATATAATCAGCTTAAAGTTATTAAGGCAATGCAGGAGAATAAAGTAAGTGAAGCCTGTTTGCTGGGAACTACGGGATATGGTTATAACGATCTTGGAAGAGAAACACTGGAAGCAGTTTATGCCTCTATCTTTCATACGGAAGATGCACTTGTAAGACCGCAGATCACATGTGGTACGCATGCACTGGCACTGGCACTGATGAGTAATCTGCGTCCCGGGGATGAACTGCTTTCGCCGGTTGGCAAACCTTATGATACTTTAGAGGAAGTGATCGGAATCAGACCTTCTAAAGGTTCTCTTAAGGAATATGGAATCAGTTATCAACAGGTAGATCTTCTTGCCGATGGAAGCTTTGATTATGATAATATAAAAAAGGCGATCAATGAAAAAACAAAATTAGTTACAATTCAACGTTCCAAAGGTTATCAGACCAGACCTACTTTATCAGTAGAGCGTATTGGAGAACTGATCACTTTTGTTAAGTCGATCAAACCGGATGTGATCTGCATGGTGGATAATTGCTATGGCGAGTTTGTGGAGCGTATAGAACCTTCTGATGTAGGGGCAGACATGGTAGTGGGCTCACTGATCAAGAACCCGGGAGGAGGGCTGGCGCCGATAGGAGGTTATATTGCAGGAAAGAAAGAATGCGTTGAAAATGCCGCATTCAGACTGACTTCACCAGGACTTGGCAAAGAGGTAGGCGCATCTCTTGGGGTACTTAGAGATTTTTATCATGGACTCTTTCTGGCACCCACTGTGACAGCAGGTGCATTAAAGGGTGCGATTCTTGCCGCCAATATTTACGAACGTCTGGGATTTCATGTAGTGCCTGATGGAAGTGAATCCAGACACGATATCATACAGGCTGTTGAATTTGGCAAACCGGAGGGTGTAATTGCCTTTTGCAAGGGCATACAGGCAGCAGCACCGGTGGACAGCTTTGTAACTCCCGAACCATGGGATATGCCAGGATATGACAGTCAGGTCATTATGGCAGCAGGTGCATTTGTATCAGGTTCTTCCATCGAATTAAGTGCAGATGGTCCTATCAAACCTCCCTATGCAGTTTATTTCCAGGGTGGACTTACTGCTCCACATGCAATTTTTGGCATAATGAAGACACTACAGGAGATCGTTAATGTGGGTCTGGCTAAGTTATGATCTGCCTGAAATAGACAAATTTCACCACGAAAGGGTCGAAAAAAATCTAATCTTTTTAGTGTACAGAGCTTTCAGGGTGTGGTAATATATCTATTGGTTCACTATAATCTGATAAAGTTTCGTCCGGAGAACGATGTTTTACAGATAAAATGAGTGATTTTAAGGAAAGGTATCCCAAGGGAGAATTGCCGTATGACAAATTTCTGCGTATGGGAGCAGAGAGTCTGACGGATGCGGAACTGTTGGCAATCATGCTGAGAACAGGGACAAAGGACAAAAATCCGGTAGAACTTGGGAGAGAGATCCTGAATTTGTGTGATGAAAAATGGGGACTTTTGGGACTTCATCATTATTCGGTAAAGGATCTGAAGAAAATTCCGGGAATAGGAGAAGTCAAAGCAGTGCAGCTTTTGTGTGTGGCAGAGATTGCAAAAAGGATCTCGACTATGCAGGCATCCCGTAATCTGACATTTAACAGACCCGATACAGTAGCGGAATATTATATGGAGCAGATGCGGCACAAGAACACGGAACAGGTTCTGTTAATTCTTCTGGATAGTAAGAACCGGCTTATGAGTGATGTAGTGCTTTCTACAGGAACGGTAAATGCAAGTCTGATTTCACCAAGAGAAATTCTGATAAAGGCGCTCCATGAGGAAGCGTCGGGAATCATGCTGCTTCATAACCATCCCAGTGGAGATCCGACACCGAGCAGACAGGATATCATTATGACCGGAAAAATAAAGGAAGTATCCGAATTGATAGATATTCCCTTGATCGATCATATCGTTATTGGGGACAAGAGATATACAAGTTTTAAACAAGAAGGACTTTTATGAGAAACAGAAAGGAGTTGTTATGTTGGCTAACAACGCATTTGGTATTGATTTAGGTACCAGGACCATTAAAATCTACAGTGCTCACAGTGATACTGTTACTGTTGAGAAGAATATGATCGCCATTGAGAACAAGAAGAATTTATTTGCATATGGTGATTCTGCATTTGAGATGTTTGAGAAGGCACCATCTAATATTGAGATTTCTTATCCACTGTGCAACGGTGTCATAGCGGATATTAAAAATATGCAGCTTTTACTTCGTAATTTTATTATGGACTGTAATAAAGGAGTTATCAAACCGGCAGAGTTTTATATGGCTGTTCCGTCTGATATTACAGATGTAGAGAAGAGAGCTTTCTTTGATCTGGTAAAGGATGCCAATATCAAGGCAAAGAAGATCATGAGAGTTGAGAAAGCAGTTGCTGATGGACTTGGACTGGATATTGACGTTAAGACTGCACAGGGTATTCTGGTTGTTAATGTTGGATTCCATACAACAGAAATATCTATTCTTTCATTAGGTGGCATCGTATTGAGTAAGCTGATCAAGATCGGTGGACAGAAATTTGATGAATCTATCAAAAATGCCATTCGTAAGGAATTCGGCCTGATGGTCGGAAACAAGACAGCAGAGAGTGTAAAGATTTCTCTGAAAGAACTGGAAGAAGCAGGTAAGGGTGCTATTGTATATGGCAGAGATATCGTAACAGGTCTTCCTATGGAAAAGGAAATTCCAACAGACCTTGTAAGTGAAAGCATGTTGGAGAACTTCAACGTGATCATTGATAATATCCGTGTGATCCTGGAGAGAACTCCACCGGAACTGTCTGCAGATATTTTCAGAAGAGGTATCTACCTGACAGGTGGTGCATCTCAGGTGAACCATTTGGCAGAGCTTCTTGCCAAAGGAACGGGCTTAAAAGTCAATGTCAGTGAAAATCCCGTATCAGGTGTTGCACTTGGATTGGCAAAAATCATTAAAGATGATAATTATAAATCCGTAGCTTATTTAGAAGGAATGAGTCGATGAGTCCTATTGTAAAGAGAAAGCGCGAGAAATTCTCAATTCCGAGTAAGTATCTGCTTTTATTGCTGACAGTGGTATGTGTTATACTGATGGCTGTTACTTTTTTAACAGACTTTTCCACATTACCTCTGAACAAGGTAGCAGGGTACGTCGTAGTTCCTTTTCAAAATGGCGTGAGTCATGTTGGAGCATGGATTTCAACAAGAGTAGATGAACTTGGAGAACTGCGGGTCGTTCTGGAAGAAAATCAGAATCTGAAGCAGCAGATTGATGAACTGACGATTCAGAATACCCAGTTGCAGCAGGATAAATATGAGCTGAATAACCTGCGTGAACTGTATAAATTAGATGAACAATATAGTGGTTATGATAAAGTCGGCGCCAGGATCATAGCCAGAGATTCCGGTAACTGGTTTCATGCATTTACAATAGATAAGGGTCTGGATGATGGACTTGCTATCGATATGAATGTAATAGCCGGCGGTGGTCTGGTTGGGAGAATTACTGATATCGGTTCTAACTGGGCAAAGGTAAATTCTATTATAAATGATGACTCTAATGTAAGTGGCATGGTATTGGCAAGCTCAGATAATCTGATCGTGAAAGGATCATTACAGCTTATGGCAGAAGGCTGTATTGGATATGAACAGCTTATAGACTCCAAAGAGCAGGTTGAAGTCGGAGATAAAGTAGTGACTTCCAACATCAGTGACAAGTATCTTCCGGGAATCCTGATAGGCTATATCAGCAGTATGGAACAGGATTCCAATAATATTACCAAATCCGGTAAATTGACGCCTGCTGTTGATTTTGAACACCTTGAGGAGGTATTGGTAATTCTCCAGACGAAACAGCAGATTGAAGACTGATATGCAGAACTGAAGGTGAAAAATGAAAAGAAATATTATCATGGTATTGACCATACTAACCAGTTTTGTTTTGCAGACGACTGTATTTCAATACTTTAATTTTGGTGGTATAGCACCTAATCTTTTGATCATTGTGACAGCTTCCTATGGATTTATGTTTGGCAAAAAGTATGGCATGACGGTAGGATTTATCAGTGGATTATTGATGGACATTTTTTATGGAAGTGTCCTTGGGTTCTATGCATTGATTTATTTATACATAGGTGCAGGTAACGGGATTTTTCACAGGGTATTTTATCAGAATGACATTAAGCTTCCGCTGGCGTTGATCACAGTAAGCGATTTGTTATATTCTTTTGTGTGCTATATTTTATTGTTTCTGCTTCGAGGCAGATTTCAAATCGGATTTTATTTTAAAGGCGTTATAATACCGGAAATCGTATACACTATTTTTGTAACTGTATTTCTGTACCCGGTGATCTTACTGTTGAATAAGTCACCGGAAAACACGGAAAAAAGGAGTGACCGTTGGTTTGTTAAAAAGAATTAAAGAGAGTCTGTTCGATATGGTCACGTCCAGGCTGCTGCTGCTTTTTATCATATTTATAGCAATGGCAGCAGTTTTGATCTATCGTATATTCGATTTACAAATTGTAAATGGCGAATCTTATCTGAACAACTTCCAGTTAAAAATACAAAAAGAAAAGGTTATTGAAGGTACACGTGGTAATATC
>CAYRAW010000126.1:0-8582 GCA_964422225.1 uncultured Roseburia sp. | reverse complement strand
TCGTTCGTAATCCTAAGGTATTCCTTATGGATGAGCCTCTTTCCAACCTGGATGCAAAACTTCGTGTACAGATGCGTATCGAGATCGCTAAGTTACATCAGAGATTAGGTACAACCATCATCTACGTTACACATGACCAGACAGAGGCTATGACACTTGGTACCAGAATCGTAGTTATGAAGGATGGTGTTATCCAGCAGGTTGATACTCCTCAGAACTTATACGAGAAGCCACAGAACTTATTCGTTGCAGGATTCATGGGATCTCCTCAGATGAACTTCCTTGATGCCGTAGTAGAAGTTAAGGGTGAGACAGCATACTTAAATGTAGCTGGTATCTCTATTCCTCTTCCTCCTGCTAAGTCTAAGAAAGTTATCGATGGTGGTTACAATGGAAAGACTGTAACATTCGGTATCCGTCCTGAAGATGTATATGATTCTCAGATGATGGTAGAAGCTAAGTCTGACAGCGTATTCGAATCTACTATCCGTGTATACGAGTTACTTGGTGCTGAAGTATTCTTATACTTCGATTTAGGTGACTTCCCTATGACAGCCAGAGTTGATCCTAGAACAACAGCTAGACCTGGCGATAAGGTTAAGTTCGCTATCGACGTTGAGAAGATTCACGTATTTGATAAAGAAACAGAGAAGATCATTACAAACTAGTTTGTACATAATCTGTAGAATAGAAATCCCCGAGCAGTATTGTTCGGGGATTTTAATTTGTTTAAATATGCAGTTGAATAGATAGTTTAAATTCTGTCTGATTACAGGTCATGGTACATTTACCATGATATTTCTGAGCAATCTGCTGCATGATCTCAATACCATAACCATGATTGCGCTTGTCAGGTTTGGTAGTATTGATATGATTGCCATGAATATGAGCTTTTTTAGAAACAGAGTTGCATATTTCAATGGAAAGAAAATGTTTGGTAGTGTTAGCCCTGGTACTGATATATGCATTGGATTGGCCCATGCAGGCTTCCAATGCGTTATCATAGGCATTGGCTAACAGGCTGCATATGTCCGGCTCGCTGAGAGCGCTAAGGCCTGATAGAGAGCCTTCATATGTAAAGGAAATACCTCGTATTTCGGCTTCTTTTCGTCTGGTATCTAAAATGATATCAGCAATTTTGTTACCGCTGATGGGTTGCTCTGCCCCGGGATTAAAATTCAGATTAAGCTGAGAAGAATAATCTCTGACCATATCATAGTGACCGGTAGCATATAACTCTTCAATAACTGCAAGATGCTTTTTCAGATCATGCCGCATTTTCTGAATATCATCTTCTTTATCTTTGAGTGTTTGCAGAGATTGCAACTGGGTGGTCAGATACGCAGTTTGTGTTCGCATGATATTTTCACGGTAGAAACGGATTCTTGACTCTGCAATAGTATAAATATAATAACCAATGCCTGCTATGAATGCACAGGGAAGAATGATCATCCACAAGGTTGCTATCCAGGCATCAGGTTGGGATTCGTAGCTCAGTTTGGCAAACAATATAATAATTAAAGAGTAAAAGAACAGAACAAAGGACAACATCCATTCTCTCAGGCTAAGGTGCAGTACAATCTGGTATTTCTGCGATATAAAATGCAGAAGGAAGAGCAATGATACGATCAGAATATCCAGACTGAGACTAAACAGGTGTAACTCCAGGGAACCAATATAAAAAGTATCGTTATTGGATATTGGAAGTATAGAGTCCAGAAGTACAACTGGTGCAGTGGTTAATGCTGTATAAAGAAAAAACGCCAGAATACATAAAAAAAAGTCCGTGACACGTTTATAACTTAATATCAAAACTGTAGTAAAACATATGGTGATAAAAGAAATTATGAATATGAAGTCTTCTGTGACAAATAAAGAAATGATAAATACAGCCAGACCACCCCATATAGCGCATCGGAGTAAATTTCTGTTATTTAGTTTTAAATGTGCACCGCATAAATATTGCGCGATCAGGATGATCTGAAAGAAGCAGATATAATTCATTATGAAAATTATATAATTTTCAGGAATAAAACGTTCTAATAGCATGAAGGCTCTCCCTTAATAAACTGCAGCATTGCCTGCTGAAATAATTTGGATCTTCTGCGGCTGACAGGCAGAGTCTTTCCATTATCCATCGTAATATGCAGGGAATCGTATTCCTCTATGTGATTCAAATTGACAAGAAATTTACGATGAACCCGGAAGAAATTTGCCTGTAGCAGTTGCTGCTCCAATTCTCCCAGAGATTTATCTGCATATAAAGTGTCTTTCTCACAGGAAATGACAGTTTCTTTATCATGTACTTCAAGATACAAAATATCCTGAGTAGGAATAAGAATCGTACTACCGTCGGCTTCGACCATAAGTTTATGAAAAGAATCCAGTTGAAGATGTATGGCTTGAAATACATTCTGTAGCTGATCTTCCCTGATGGGTTTCAGTAAATACCGAAAAGCAGCTACTTCATAGCCTAAAGGGGCATAGTCAAGATTGGAAGTTAAATAGATCAATAATGAATGACTGTCGTAAGAACGGATGATGCGTCCAAGTGCGATCCCATCATAAGGCTCCATTATAATATCACAGAAAATAATATCATAGAATATGCCATCAGAATATTACTTTGCAAGATCTTCCGGATTTAAAAAGGTATCGATAATACAGTCAAATTCCTCCCATACGTGTTGATATAAAGTATGCACAAAATCTGCTTCATCATCGCAAATTGCTATTCTCATAGATAACTCAATCCTTTGTATTACATATTTACATTGTTATGTTAAATCACGGATGTCTGCGTACCTATCATAGTATATTTTACCGTTTGCGTCAAGAAAATGACCGTCTGCGAAAAAAACGGGCATTTCCATTCTGCCATGCTATAATCACAATCAAAGTTACGAAAGGAAAGGAATTAATTATGAGGGCAAATCAAATATGGTTAGGTACCATGAAGTTTAATTTTATCAAGTTGGGAATTGGTCTTGCATTTGATCTCGCAGCCATTATCCTGCTGATCGCATTTGTTGGAGTTGGTTCATTGGCAGGAGGAGGCGGTGCATATATAGGACTGCTGATCTGGATAGGAACAGTATTTGGCGGATACCGATTCATGTCCATGTATGTAGGTTATATGATCAAATCTGCGCATATAGCATGTATTGCTGTAGCAGCACAGGATGGCAGACTTCCTGAGAACATGTTAGAGACAGGTAAGGACATGGTAAAGGAACGTTTTGTAACAGCTAATGTGTATATTGCTGTAGATAAACTGGTAGCAGGTGCAGTCAGACAGCTTCAGAAAGTTATTGGAAATATTGGTGGCTTTCTTGGTTTTGTACCGGGAATGGATAATATAGTAAATATCGTTCAGAAGTTTATTGGAATCTTTCTTGGATATGTAGATGAATGCTGTCTGGGATATACTTTTGTCAACAAAGAGCAGAATGCCTGGAAAAGTGCCTGTGATGGCGTATGCATTTACTTCCAGAATGCAAAACTTTTTTTGAAAGAAGCAGTTAAAATAACATTGATCGTTGTAGTATCAACCGCATTGGTATTTTTCATTGCAGCAGGTATGGCTGCAGGACTGACAGGAGTGTTTCATATGCCGGGCGTTGCTTCCCTTTTGATTGCAGTTCTGTTTGCGGTTACTGTAAAAAAAGCATTTATTGACAGTTATATATTGTGTAAATTACTTACTGTATATGTGCAGACAGCACCTCAGACAGAAATTAGTGTTGACTTATATGGAAAATTGTGTGGATTATCCAATAAGTTCAGAGAAATGTATAATAATGCGATCAATCCGGGTAATACCGTACAGCCGGAAGTTAATATTAGGTAAGAGAGAGCGAATAGTGATTTTATTGCGAAAAATAATTGCAACTGTGTTTAAATTCATTTAAAATATAAGGATAAAGGGAAGATAAGGATTCTCTTTATCCTTATTTTTAATAGCAGAGAAGGGGAATATAAATATAGAGGAGGGAACATATGATTTCAAATCAGGTAATACAGACAAGTATTGATGAATTAAAGAATATTACAAAAGTAGATCTATGTGTTATGGATTTAGATGGACTGGTAGTTGCAACCACTTTTGAGAGCAGTGAAGTATCTTCTGAGCTGATCACCAATTTTATACAGTCACCGGCAGACAGCCAGATTGTAGGCGGTTATCATATGCTTAAGATATTAGAGGATGGAGAAGTAGTATATGTACTGGTTGCCAAAGGAACCGGCGCAGATGCCTATATGATCGGTAAAGTAGCTGTCAGTGAGATCCAGAATCTGGTCATTGCATATAAAGAACATTTTGATAAGAATAATTTCTTCCAGAATCTCCTGCTGGATAATCTGCTTCTGGTGGATATCTATAATCGTGCAAAGAAGCTCAGGATCGAGACAGAGCAGCCCAGAGTGGTATTCCTGATCGAAGCCCAGAATGATAAAGACAATATTGCAATGGAACTGTTAAAGAATCTGTTTGAAGAGCAGGGAGACTGTTATCTGACTGCTGTAGAACAGAAAAATATCATTATGATAAAAGGTGTGGCATCCATCAATGCATATGAGGAGGTAGAACAGACATCCCAGGTTATTGTGGATATGCTTAATTCAGAGGCGATGCTGGTTGCCAAGGTGGCATATGGAACGATCATAGGTGAATTGAAGGAAGTATCCAAATCATATAAGGAAGCTAAGATGGCATTGGACGTAGGCAAGATATTCTATTCAGAGAGATCGATTACTGCTTACAATACATTGGGAATCGGCAGACTGATCTATCAGCTTCCTATTAATCTTTGCCGGATCTTTATTAAGGAAATCTTTGGTGACAGTATTCCGGAAGAGCTGGATGATGAACTGCTGACTACAGTGCAGAAATTCTTTGATAACAATCTGAATGTATCAGAGACTTCCAGACAGCTTTTTGTACATCGTAATACATTAGTATATCGATTGGAGAAGCTGCATCAGTCTACAGGACTGGATATCAGAACTTTTGATGATGCCCTGACCTTTAAGATAGCGTTAATGGTCGTAAATTATATGAAATATATTGATTCCATGGAATAAAACGTAATATAGCTCCCTTACCGGACATACAATGTATGGACAAAGGTAAGGGGGTTTTTGAGTATATGAACAGTAAAATTCATTATATCGACTGCTATCAGGGCAAAACCAAAGAAGGAAATATAGGATTTGCCAAATTAGAAGACGAGAAAATATTTGTCATGCTTCGTGGAATATTTGCAAGAAGCGGAATGGACTGTAAAGTATATTTACTGGATAGAAAAGGACAGCAGACAGAAGTTATGACAGTTCCGGTGAGAAACGGATATGGACAGGCAAGTTGTCTGTGGCCGGATGAAATGAACAGAGAAGAATGTTATGGCATTTATATACCTTTATATGGAGGACGGTGTGGAAAAAGTCAGATCAAACAGTCATCTGATGTGGATATTTCCATTGCAGTTGTGCCAAAACAGCCACCGGAGGAACTTGTGGAGGAAAGAACTCCAATTTCAACATTTACGGAGGAGCTTCCTGTTATTGGTCAGGACAAGTGGTCGCAATTATGTATGACATATCCGCAGATACATTTGTTTGAAGATGTGGATACTGTAGTGATAAAGCCTAAGGATCTGGTGGTATTGACACAGGAATATCATGAACTTGCCACCAATTCCTTTGTGCTGCATGCTTATTATAATTATAGACAGTTATTGCTGCTGCGTTATCATGATAAGGAAGGCGCTGCATATTATCTGGGTGTTCCGGGCATTTATTATGACAGGGAAAAGCGGATTGCTCATTTATTTGGGTTTGAAGGTTTTGAAAATGGAGAATCAAGGTTAGTTAATGGGGATAACAGGAGAGCATATACGGGATGCTTCGGGTATTACATGAAACAGGTAGGCATCTGATCACAGTTCAACGCCTCTAAGCTGTACAGAGGGAATCGTTTCGCGGCAGATATCGGCAAAATGCTGCAGGGTTTGAGCATCATGTGCGTGATAGCCCTGTGTAATGACCTGTTCTGAGTCAGAATAGGATTGCAGGTAGTAAGCCGCAGCATTGGCGATCCATTCCCGTATAGCATACATATCTTCACTGCTATGAAGTTCTTTTACAACAGTTGTACGAAATTCATAGGGGAAAATTCCGGTAAGAGAGAGCAGGCAGTCTACAGATTCACGCAGAGGTGTGAGATCAACTGTAGGTAAACCAATTGTCCGGGCATATTTATCCGGGGAGTTCTTAATATCGATGGCACAGTAATCGATCAATTTATCATCGATCAGTCTATGCAGGATATCAGGTCGAAAGCCGTTGGTGTCTAATTTTATCAGAAGTCCCAGATCTTTTATCCGGGAAAGAAAGACAGGCAGATCCGGCTGCAGGGTAGGTTCTCCACCGGTCACACATACACCGGTAAGGATTCCACGTCTTTTGCGAAGAAATGACAGAACCTCTTCTTCACTATAGGGTGTAATGAGTCCGGCATCTATGCTTTCTCTGGCAAAGACAAGTTCCCTGTTATGGCAGAAAGGGCAGCGGAGATTACAGCCGCCTGTAAAGATCGTGGCAGCTACGTGCTCAGGATAATCCAAAAGTGTCGTTTTATTCAAACCAAGAATCAACATGGTATTCTACCTCTTTTCACATCAGCCGAATTAGACTATACTTAACATGATGGTAACACATAGCCAAAAACATAGTCAATAAGTTAGGAGAGCAACTATGGTACGTATACCTGTGACAGAGGATGAAAAATATATGAAAGAGGCAATGAAACAGGCAAGAAAAGCATATAAGCTGGGAGAAGTGCCTATTGGCTGCATAATTGTACATGAGGGACAGATTATTGGCCGTGGCTATAACAGACGGAATACGGATAAGAATACACTGGCACATGCAGAGATCACAGCAATTAATCGCGCCAGCAAGGTCATTGGTGACTGGCGGTTGGAAGACTGTACACTCTATGTAACACTGGAACCCTGTCAGATGTGTGCAGGGGCTATTGTGCAGGCAAGAATACCCAAAGTGGTCATGGCGAGCATGAATCCCAAGGCTGGCTGTGCCGGTTCTATCTTAAATATTCTGGACATGCCACAGTTTAATCATCAGGTAGAGGTTGTGCAGGGCGTTCTGGATGAGGAATGCAGTAGAATGCTGAAAGAATTTTTTGTAGAACTGCGGGCGCGGAATAAACAGGAAAAGTTAGCCGGAATGCAGCAGGAGGCTACAGTCAGGTAGGTCTTCCGGGGCTTGTGGCATGTGAAGCAGCATACAGATACGGAGATGAATGGCTGGATTTCAGAGAATTAATATCGCATGCCCCAGAGCTGCTTTACAACTTGCACTGGAGCAGCTTACCAGAGTATTTGGCTAATTCCGGTTATTCATCCAGTTATTAGAAATTCCGTAATACTTGACTTTGGTATATAAAAAAGGTAAAATAAAGTAACCGTGCAGCCGGGGCGTTAGCGGTGCCTTGTACCTACAGTCCGCTATAGTAGGGGTGATAGACGGCGGAGGGTCTGCGTTCATGTAGCAGCCCTTTATAAGTGGCGATGAAGTTTGGGTCTTACGCAATACGTGCCTTTGAATCGTGTCAGGACAGGAATGTAGCAGCACTAAGGGGGATTTCGTATGTGCCGTGAGGGTGCCTGGCGGAGTTAACTGTAAAGGTAACGTGCATGGATATAGGATTCGAAGCTGCCTGCACGGTTAGTGTTTATCAGGTGATGAACCTGAAGTGACCAAGTGGAAATTGACAGAAAGGGAGTCGCAGGTTATTTGAGGATGCGGCATAGGGGATGCGAATGAGAAGAAGGAAATTATGGCTGCTTGCAATGATGTCTGTAGCGGCACTGTCTTTTACAGCATGTGGAAGCAAACAGGAAGAAACGAAGGCTTCTGAAGAAGTAGTGGATTTTACAGATTTAACAGGTAAGACTGATACTACACAGACAGAACAGGTTCAGACAGAAGAGGAAGCAACGACAGAGGCTCAGACAGAAGAAAATCGTGAGGGAATGTACCGCAGCGAGATAACAAACGAATGGATAGATGAATCAATTAAAGATCAAAGACCTATTGCAGTTATGGTAGATAATGAGAAGACAGCTCTTCCTCATTATGGATTGACAGAGGCAGATGTTGTATATGAGATCATGAACAGTACCAAGAACGGCAGAATTACCCGTTTAATGGCTATTGTTAAGGATTGGGGTAAGATTACACAGTTCGGCAGCATCAGAAGTACCAGACCTACCAATATCATGCTGGCAGCAGAATGGAATGCTGTATTATGTCATGATGGTGGTCCTTTCTATATCAATGACTGGCTGGCAAAGGAATATTCTGCTAATTTCAGCGGAACATTCTCCCGTGTAAATAATGGTAAATCCAGAGAATTTACAGAGTATATCTGCACAGGTGATCTGGATAAGAATTTCAGTAATTCAAAGTACAGTACTGAATATAACGAATATTATCAGGGACCTCATTATGTATTTTCAGACAGTGAGATAACACCGGCTGATGGCATTGATGCAACA
>CAYRAW010000125.1:0-8640 GCA_964422225.1 uncultured Roseburia sp. | reverse complement strand
TTTTTGACATTAACAGCCTTACCGGCTATTACTTTGCCTCCGGTAATCAGTCCCTTCCCGGCTTCTGCATGAATCTCTGTGCCTGCTGTTACATGTGAATTCAGAATCTGCTCTGCTTCCACGAATCCTTTTGCTGTCACTTCTGAAGCAGATAGGAATTTGGCAATAATATTGCCACCCGCCACCAGTCTGCCCTTATTCTGTCCGTGCATGCCTCTGGCAATTATAATATCGCCGCCTGCTTCTATCACTGCACCTTCCACAACACCATTTACAAATACATTTCCATCTGTCTTGATACTGAAATTCTCGCAGACATTGCCTTTTACTTCTACATTACCATGATACTCTATGTTACCTGTCGATGTACTGACATCTTCAACACTGTATACATCTGATACGAACACCGCACCATCGACCAGTGATGCATGTCCGTCAACCATGCTCATCAGCTTAAGTCCATCTTCTGATATTTCCAGATTTCTGCCATGATTAAATGTTGCCTTTTTAACTTTTCTGGCTGCTGTCACCGTTCCAAAAACATCTATGCCATCCTCACCTTTCTCCTCTGGAGTAATTTCTGCAAGGACTTGTCCTTTGGTACAGTGGTGAAGCATATTTAATTTGAAAAAATCTACACTTCCGTCTTCTTTCAGTTCCGGTCTGGCATTTACATTCGTATCAAAACAATAATTAATTGTAGCATCCTTACCGGCTGTTGGCAACTTACCTTTTGCAATTATTATATCTGTACAGTAATTTTTTTCTGCCAGAGCTTTCTCGATTGCGCTTTCATCAATCCCATATACTACTTTTGCTTCTTTTACCTGTTCCAGAACTGTCTCCTTATCCAGAAGATTTCCCCCAATGCCTGCAGGATACAGTCGTAATATTACCGACATTTTATCATACATGACCTGTACATCGCACTTTTCATCTACCGGTGGAAGTTTCATGGAATTCAAAAAAAGGACAATCTCCTCTTCCTTTAACCTGTATAAGGCAGAGTTGATTGTCATAACATCATAGGGAACTCCAATCCGCTCCAGATACGCCTTCAATTCATTTACCTGTATCTTTTCGCCACCATCTGTTGGTGGCACCAGGCGGATACTGGTTCCCTTTTCATTCACGATAATCTGAAAATATCCGTTCATATGCACCTTCCCTTTCACTTACATATCCAATATTCCGATATATTTTCCCATTTTTGTCTTCATCTTCTGCAGTGCCTTTGTATGTAACTGTGAAATTCTGGACTCGGATACTTCTAGTACACGGCTGATTTCTTTCAGGGTAAGGTCTTCATAATAGTATAATAATACTACTTTCTTCTCTTTCTCCGTTAAAAGTTCCAATGCTTCTTCCAGCATTTCCTTTAATTCGCTTTTTTCAACCACTGCTTCCGGCATTTCGTAACTGCCTGTGAGATTCTTATCTGACGAGATATCACTTCCCTGTTCTACATATTCATTCAGGGATATGACATTATTGGCTTTTAACTGAGACTGCCATTCAAGAAACTCATCGCAGCTGATCCCCAGTCCTTCTGCAACTTCCTCATCTGCAGCCTCACGTCCCGTTCTCTGTTCGATTTCCTTCATTACACAGTCTATCTGTTTCTGACGCTGTCTGATTGTTCTGGGAATCCAGTCCATCTTACGTATTTGATCCAGAATAGCCCCTCTGATACGCAGACTCGCATAAGTCTCGAATTTGACCTCTTTTGTCATATCAAATTTGTCTATTGCATCAATCAGTCCAAATACTCCGTAACTGACCATATCGTCATATTCTACACTATAGCCCAGATACATGCTCAGGCGTCCTGCCACTACTTTGACTAAAGGTGCATATTCTAATATGATCTTCTCCCTCAGTTCTGCTGTTTTCAGTCTGGTATAATCTTCCCAAAGTCTCTTACGTGCTGCCTCGTTCATTCCTTTACCCCGCTTTACTTCTAGTCAAGATTCTCGTCTGTATAGCCTTCTTCTTCAGAGGCATCTGCCATCTGCGGTTCTTCCTCTGTGCCGGACTCTTCTTCAGTCTGCGGTTTCACATCATCTTCCCCAACATCCTGTGCTTCCTCATCTTCACTTTCTTCCTTTGCGACTACATTATCCTTCGGACGGTCAAGAATATATTCTTCTTCATCCATATCCGGAATGATCCTTGGTCTGATAGACTCATATATATATCTGACGACATCACCAATAATATAAAAAATCACCAGAACCACTAATAATATCCAAAGCATGGTATACAGATCAAAATGTCTCACATACATGATGACAGATGCTATTGCACCTGCAAAAAGCATCAGAAACGGTGTAATAAGTTTCACCTTATTCTCCATTATCCCATTATCCCCTTTTACATTTAAATGGTCTTCTCCGGTTTTCCCGCCGATCTTATGATGAATCTCCCGGTTTCAGGATAAAAAATTACCGTTCGACCGTAATTCAGGCCTGTATCTTCAGCCTTTAGCGGAATTCCAAGTTGTTTCAACTTCTTCTTGCTTGCTTCTACATTACGTTCCCCCACCCGGACCATATCTGATTTATTCTGAAAAGCAAACATCTGTGCACCGCCTGCGATTTTAGCTTCCAGACGGGATTTATTACCGCCAATAGCAATAATTTTCTTTACAAGTTCTTCAATTCCGGTATCCGCAAATTTATATTTATTGGAATTATTTTCAATTTGTGTACTATCCGGCAGCATAACATGTGCCAGTCCACCTACCTTGGTAATAGGATCTCTTATAGCCACTCCTACGCAGGAACCAAGTCCAAGTGTAGTGATTCCATCAGGACTTTTGCACACATTTAAATCGGCCATTCCAACTTTTATTATTTCGCCCATGGTCTTTGCCTCTTTTCTATGTGCAGATTATCATAGCCCAAGTGATTTTAATATTTTTCCATAAGAATCCAGATCCGGGAGCAGAATAAAATAGCCATTCAAATCTACTTCATCTGTGAATTGTGTCTGAATCAGCAATATTTTATCTCCCATAATGCCAAATTCTATTGCTGGAACACTAAGGATCGCATTAAGCATGTCAATACTCAGATCCGGTACAGATGGCAGCATCTTTAAGTTAGTAAGCTGTGACAGGGAATTCAGGTAAGCTCCTGTGATAATGTTACCTATTTCTTTTAGCGCAGAAGTTTCCATTTCTCCCGGTTCATCCTGAACCGGCATTCCCATCAGTTTTCCTACAAGACTCTTAGCAGCCTCCTTTTCAAGTATAAACATCATACTGCCTGTAATATCACCTTCTACAACCAGATAGATACCTGCAACAATCTGCTCTTCGCCTCCCATAACTTCTCCGACTTTGTTAAAATCCAACAGCCTTACCTGTGGAACTTTCATATCGACCTTGCATTGAAGCATCTGGGCAAGCGCCGTTGTCGCATTGCCCGCCCCGATGTTTCCCAGTTCTTTTAATACATCATAATACTCTTGTGATACCTTCTCTAAACTAATATTATCTGTCATGTATCCAGCCCCTGTTCTTTTCTAAAAGACTTATTATGCTTCATTTTCTGCAAGTACAGTATCAATATTCAGAAGAGAAATCAATTTGTCATCATACTTGCCTACGCCCATAAGGAATTTTGCCTTTTCATCCTTATCGTAAGATACACGCTCAATATGCTCTTCATCCAGTGTCACAACTTCCTTTACTTCATCTACCAGAACCCCTATAGATTCGTGCTGGTCAATGTTAAGGATAATGATTCTGGTCTTTTTGGTTATCTCATCTTCCGGAAGTCCCATCTTCAGTCTAAGACTGATAATAGGAATGACAACACCTCTCAGATTAATAACACCTTTAATATAGTCAACCACCTTAGGAACTCTTGTGATCATCTGCATTCTGACAATAGTTGAAATATACTTAATATCAATGCCATATTGTTCATCTCCCAGTTGTGTTACAATATACTGGGTCGTATCATATTCTACAGGACGATTCAGGCTCTCTAAACGCTGCTGTTCGTCCATTACTTTTAATTCCTCCATACTATAACCATACCTTTCCCGTTTTATCAGACTTTGCTTAGATCAATGCATTTGCATCCAAGATCAACGCTACTTCGCCATTTCCTAAAATTGTTGCACCGCTTATCATCTTCGGTACCTTAATATATTTACCCATAGACTTAATAACGATCTCCTGCTGTCCGATCAGTTCATCTACTACCAGACCAGCCTGTTTATCACCTTTCTTAACAATGATAACTGTAAGATTTTTATTACTGTCTGTATTGTTGGATTCTATATCAAGAATCTTATTCATACGGATAACAGGAATTACAGTTCCTCTGATATGGATTACTTCTTTTGCCTGTACCAGCTTGATATCTTCTGGTGAAATATCTTCAATTGTCTGAATAGAGCCAAGTGAGATCGCATACTTTTCATTACCGATCACAACCATCAACGCCTGAATGATCGCAAGTGTAAGAGGAAGTCTTACAATGAAAGTACTGCCTTCGCCAAGTTTTGTCTTAACTTCTACTTCACCACTCAAAGATTCAATCTTGGACTTAACAACATCAAGTCCTACACCACGTCCGGATACATCAGTGACTTTCTTAGCTGTAGAAAAGCTTGGCAGGAATAACAGATCAATAATCTCTTTTTCCGTCATAGTCTCTGCCTGTTCAGGAGTAATAGTTCCTCTCTCTATTGCTTTGGCCTTAACAGCTTCTGTATCAATACCTGCACCATCATCTCTTACTTCAATGACAACATTGTTACCATCCTGATATGCATCAAGAAAAATAGAGCCGACTTCCGGTTTTCCTTTTGCAGTTCTGACATCATTAGGTTCAAGACCATGATCCGCTGAATTTCGCAGCATATGCATCAGAGGATCACCGATTTCATCTACTACAGTTCTGTCAAGTTCTGTATCTTCACCGGTCATGTACAGTTCCATCTTTTTGTCAAGTTTCTTGGATAGATCCCTGATCATTCTCGGGAACTTACTTACAATACTTTCAATAGGTACCATTCGAACCTTCATAACAGATTCATGAATATTAGTTGTCACACTTTCCAGATATTCAATCTGCTCATTAACATTGCTATTATTGTCACTTCCCTGTGCCATAGTTGCTGCAACAAGTGAGTTTTTGGCAATGATAAGTTCTGATACCAGATTCATCAGATTATCCAGTTTCTCAATATCGACTCTGACAGTTCTGTTAACGACAGGTTTTGAAACCGACTTCTTTGCATCCTGTTTTGCAGATGCTGCTGCAGGTTGTGTGGGTGCTGCTTTTGCCGGTGTTGCTGCCGGCTGCTCCTGCTTCTCTTCTTTAACAGGTTCTTCTTTCCCTTTTGCTTCTGCCCCGGCATCAGCAGCCAGAGCCTGATATTCTTCACAATATACAGATGCGATTTCAGATACGCTCTTAATAGTTGCTACGACTTCGTCCTTGGTATTACCTGATATAAAGATCAGGCTAAAAGTAAGATCGAACTTCTCATCTTCAATATCCTGAGCTGTAGGCACTGATACGATAACTTCGCCCAGTTTCTCCAATGCTTTAAATACAAGAAAAGCTCTGGCGGCCTTCAGTACACAGGATTCATCTACATATACAGTGATTCCATATGCTTTCAGGTTCTCTTGGCGAGCCTTGTCTACAAGCATGCGTTCTGTATCATCTAATTTAATCTCTCTCCACTTTTCTTTGCTGTCGCCGGCAGAAGAAGTTGAAGCTTCTGTTTGTGCAGGGGCTTCTTTGGCAGTCTGCGCTTCTTTCTCCTCTTTGTTGAGCATCTCATTAAGTGATTTGATCAATTCTTCATTATCATTGGTTCCTTCTTCTGTTGTCTGCTGTATATTGGAAAGATATTCTTCCAATGCATCCAGACAATTGAAGAGGATATCGATCATTTCAGGTTGAACCTTGATCGTACCGTTTCTTACCTCTGAAAATACATTCTCCATATCATGGGTAAGATTCTGCATACGTTTATATCCCATTGTTCCTGCCATTCCTTTCAGGGAATGCGCTGCACGGAATATTTCATTGATCGTATCCATGTTTTCAGGTTCCTGTTCCAACACCAGAATCTGTGTATTCAGGTTCTGTAAATGTTCCTTTGTTTCATCAAGGAAAATCTCAAGATATTGACTTGTGTCCATGTTACTTGACCCCCACATTCATTATTATTTCCTGGGCCACGTCATCCAAACCGACTACCTGATTGACTAAACCTGTTGCTGCTATACTTTTCGGCATTCCATATACTGTGGATGTTGCTTCATCCTGTGCAATGACGTGTATTTTTTTTGCAGTTTCCAAATTCACGATTCCTTTTGTTCCATCCGCACCCATTCCCGTAAGCACTACGCATACAATCTGAGAATAGGTACTGGTCTTTAGTGATTCATACATATAATTGGCGCAAGGTCTAACGCCCTCTCTGGGTGGTTCATCCGTATACCGGATCGTGCTTCTGCCTCCTCTGGTTTCTACATTCATATGTTTACCACCACGTGCAATATAGACCATTCCGTTCTCCAGTACATCTCCTTCCGCTGCCTCTTTTACTTTGATTCGGCTCAAAGAATTCAATCTTTCTGCCAATGACTGAGTAAATCCCTGTGGCATATGCTGTACGATCAATACCGGTGCCGCCAGTTCAGCAGGAAGTCTCGGTATCACACTCTGCAATGCTTTAGGTCCACCTGTCGAGCAGGCAATTGCAACTATCTTCTGCCCGCCAACTACAGGCTTGCTCTTTCTTACAATATCGACTAATTTGCGGGTGCTTTCTTCGTTCTTTTTTGCTGTTGCGGTAGATTCTCTTGGAATATTAGTCTGTGGACTTGATACTACTACCTTGAGAATATCGAGGAATCTTGCTTTAAAGTCATCTCCTCTCAAGTGAAGAAGATTAGCAGGTTTCTCAATAAAATCTATAGCCCCCAGTTCCAGAGCTTCCATTGTGACTGAAGCGCCTTCTTTTGTGTCGGTACTTGCCATCATGATTCTGGCACGGATCTTGTCTTTCTGCAGCATACGAAGGAGTTGGATTCCATCCATCTTTGGCATATTCACATCCAGAACAATACCATCATAAGTATTTTTCTTTAACAACTCGTATGCCATTTCTCCATCTGTTGCCTGATCAACCACCTGAAATCGTTCATCTGCATTAATTATATCACACATAACCCTTCTCATAAGTGCAGAGTCATCAACTATTAATATTTTTTTCTTAATTTTTTGTGTATTTAATGATATTGTCATACTCTTTCATCAGCCTTTTCTATTTTTTCTGTTTTTTCGTTCCTCATTGAAGATATACTTAATAATTTCTTCCCTTGTTGTAGTATCCATATACATAAATTTCACACGATTCTGATACTCATTTGCACGATTGGGTATCTCCACTGAGGAAAGAACTTTCGCTGCTATCGTAAAATCCTTGTCCTTATCTGCAAAATTCAGCTTATATTTCAAATATAAGATGCTTCCTTCCCGATATGATGATCTGGATACAAATCTAAGCCCACCACCACTGATATCAACAATGACGCCTCTCGACATATCTGAATCTGAGATCAGATGTCCCAGATTCTTTCCTACGGCATCTGCCTGTGCCTGATTCAGTTCTTTTACCTGCATTTCAATAATACAATTGAACCGGTAATATTCTCTTCTTTGAAATCTATGGAGATTTGTAATCATCTCTGTGATCAGAACATATGTATTATTGATTTTTTCCCTGTCAAGAATCCTTACATTCGCACGATACATTCCTCCATGTGAAAAGAAGCAGACTTCATACTTACCATCTACCGGAAGAAGAACCAGTTTGCTCTGCTCCATCGGCATTACGATTTCTATTCTTCCATCATCCAGGACATCATAAACAGTGGATTTATAGAGTCTGACTCCTTCTGTCCCATCAGGCAGTTTTACATCCGTTGTCGATTTCATCTCCAGTTTATCTCCCGGTGAAATGAATTTCTCTATCATAGAATCCTCCTGCTCTAATTTTCTAGCTACTCCAAAATTATACATGTATGCTCCCAGCCCTTTCTATTACCCCATTTTCTTATTCCCAGCTACAATATGTGAGAAAAATGCAGCCATACCACGCTTGGATAATGATTTATCATATTCCTTATCCATTAATGTATATGCCATTTTTTCAAATGCCTTGGCTGACTTGGAATTCGGGCTTTGCATACTAACGGGCATTTGCTGCATTACCGCATTCTCCAAATGAAAATCCTGCGGTATTGCTCCTAAATAGGCAATCGGCAGTTTCAAATATCTGTTTACAACAGAATTTAATTTATTAAACATAACCTCTCCTTCCTCAACGGAAGATACTTTATTTGCAATGACCTTGATTCCTGATTCTTCTCTGGAATATCTGGGATGACAATTCAACGCCTTAAGCAGTGAATAAGAGTCCGTAATGGATGTTGGTTCCGGAGTAGCAACTACCAGTATCTCTCCACTGGCTACCAGGAAATCCAGAACTGCATCTGAAATTCCGGCCCCGGTATCAATAATGATGATATCTGCAATGGCGTCAAGTCTAGCAAGATTCTGTATAATATAATTCAAATAATCACGACTTAGATTTGAC
>CAYRAW010000124.1:0-8690 GCA_964422225.1 uncultured Roseburia sp. | reverse complement strand
TTCTCTTGCCCTTAGTACCGCCTGCCAGAAGAAAGGCACCAAAGCTGGCTGCAAGTCCCATACATATTGTTGATACATCACATTTGATGTACTGCATGGTATCATAGATCGCGAATCCGGCGGAGATAGAACCACCAGGACTGTTGATATATAATTGAATATCTTTTGACGGATCAGAAGCCTCCAGAAATAATAGCTGCGAAACGATGAGACTGGCAGAAGTATCTGTTACTTCTTCACCAAGAAAAATGATTCGTTCTGATAACAGTCTGGAAAAAATGTCATAGCTTCGCTCACCACGGCTTGTTTGTTCAATCACGTAAGGAATTGTACTCATGCTGCCATTTTACCTCCTGCCATATAGAAATTATAATATAGCAGACTGCACATGTTGATTTTGGAGCGCTTGGGATAAAATGTTCCATTCTTTCGAAACTCCTGCGGCGGGCACATATATAGTTGGCTAAAAGCCAGAGTAAATGCCTGTTGGGAGTTGTAGTGCGCTTCATACGCAATCTGGACGATCGGTTTGGATGTTTCCGTAAGCTTTTGGGCGGCAACAGTCAATCTGCGGCCTTGGATATATTTGTAAATGGTACTGTCAGTCTCTTCGGCAAAGGTTCGTGCTATATAATATTTAGAATAATTTAAGTCCTTTGCAATTTTATCCAAAGATAAATCTTCATCTAAATGCTGTTCAATATAATTGATAATGTTTTCTACGACTGTATTCTTCTTCATAAGCCCCTCCTTTTTTCAAGTATGTACTCTCAGAATGCTTCATTTAGAAGATTCCGAGAGTACATAATAAGTATAGCATAGAGAAAATGAGAAGTCTTAATAGAAATTGCCCTTTTTGAAATAAACAGTATATAACAGTTGACAACACATCTATACTGTTATATACTGTTTATTGCACAGAGAACTACATAACGAGAAATGGAGATAAAAATAGATGCATCTGATTATCAACAACTCATCCATGCAGCCCATTTACGAACAGATCGTAGGGCAGATCAAGGAGAAAATCCAGCATGGAGAATTACAACAGGAGGAAGCACTTCCTTCGGTGCGTACACTTTCCAAGGAGCTTAGAATCAGCGCTTTGACGGTGAAGAAAGCATATGATGCCTTAGAACAGGAGGGATTTATTATCACTGTTCATGGAAAAGGCAGTTTTGTTGCCACAGTAAACAGTAATGTTGCACTGGAGGAACAGCGTAGAGAGGTAGAGGCAGCTTTTGAGGACGCGATCAGGAAGGCAAGAAGCTGCGGGATGACGAAGGAAGAAATCAGTCAGTTATTTGATATTATGATGGAGGATTAGAACATTGGGAGAGAAGAAGTTAATCCAGTTGCAGGATGTGACCAAGAGCTATCCGCAATTTAAACTGCATTGTTCAATGGAATTAAAGGAAGGCTATATTACTGGCCTGATAGGACTCAATGGCGCAGGCAAGAGTACGACTTTTAAGACGATTCTGGGGCTGCTTACACCTGATAGTGGAGAAGTCACCGTATTTGGGCATGAACCGGGGCAGCTTACACAGGAAGACAGAGAGAATATGGGCGTAGTATTGGCAGATTCAGGATTTAGCGGTTGGCTCACTGTAGCAGATATCATGGCGATCCAGGCTGCCATGTATCATCATTTTGACAAAAACAGTTTTAAAGAGAAGTGTGAACAGTTCCAGATTCCGCTTAATAAACAGATCAGGAATTTTTCCACCGGAATGAGAGCCAAATTAAAACTTTTAATCGCACTGTCCCATGATGCGAAGCTGCTGATACTGGATGAGCCCACAGCCGGGCTTGATGTGGTAGCCAGAGATGAACTGCTGGATATGATGCGTGATTATATGGAGACACCCGATCGGGGAATTCTGATCAGTTCCCATATTGCAGGGGACTTAGAGGGATTGTGTGACGATATCTATATGCTGGAAAAAGGTGAAGTGATCTTACATGAAGATACAGATGTGCTTTTGAATGAATATGGAGTGCTTAAGGTGACGGATAAGCAATATGACGATATGGATAAGAACTATATTGTAAGACAGAAAAAAGAGAATTGGGGATGGCAGCTTCTTACAGACCAGAAGCAGTATTATCAGGAGAATGCCAGAGGACTGGCGATTGAAAAAGGCGGCATTGATGAAGTGATTCTGATGCTGACGAAGGGAGAACGGTTATGAGAGGGTTATTGATCAAGGATTATAGATTGTTATGGAATCAGCGCAGAACATTTGGTATTATGATGCTGATCTGGATGATTGTTGTAGTCACCAATACCAATCCTGTTTTTGCAGTAAGTTATTTGATATTTATTTGCAGCATTATGGCGATCAATACCATTAGTTATGATCAGCATGAGAATGGAATTACTTTCCTGTTGTCGCTTCCAGTCAGCAGGAAACAATATGTCCGGGAAAAGTATTTGCTTTTTCTGATCAATTTAGCGGCAGCAGTATTGTTTTCTGTGTTGTTCATACTGATACCCGGTAACATTGAAGGAACTGTAGTCGTGTATCTGATCGGTATGGTAGTTTTGGCAATATCGTTAATGATGCCTGTTTCTTTGATATTTGGGGCTGAGAAGGGCAGACTGGTAATTATAGCATTTGCCGCGATCGGGTGTATTCTTGGCGTCTGGAGTGAGAAGGCTGTACAGTGGATGGGATGGAATATCAATTACATGCTGGATGTTTTTTTCTCACAAAAGGCAATATTTTTAAATCTGGAATGTGTACTTACATGTATCTGTGCGCTGGCAATCTCCTACGGAATCGCCAGTAAATACATGAGCAGAATGGAATATTAAATAAAACCATTAAAATAAAGGCAAAAAACATATTGAAAACCTTTATTTTAATGGTTATAATAAATACACAATATAGAGGAGGAATAAAATGGATACAAAAACTTTTATTACACCGAAGTTCATTACGGCTCAGGAATTGAAAGAAGTAAGAAAAAATCTGAAACTTACACAGAAAGAATTTGCAGATCTCGTAAATTGTTCCAAATCTACGGTTGAAAGATGGGAGATAAGTAAAGAGGGAATAGAAGGTCCCATTGTGCTTTTAATACAAATGTTACAAAAGTATCCTCAATATACGGATAGTATACGTATTCCGGAGAAAGTATACCCGCTGAGATTATGGTATATGTATAGAAACAAACCATGTACGCTGATTGATGTAAATGAAATGGAGAAGAAGATACGTATTGTCAATTATACAGAACATATGATGTTCAGAGCATTTGGTGCAGTTGAGAACCCGGATTATACAATGTACGAAGAATTTTTGGAGTCACGTTGTTTCCCACAAGGGCGGGATAAGTTGAAACTGGTATTGCAGGATCTGGATCTGCCTTTTTATGATCCTTTCCTTATTATAAAAAAAACGCAGGGACGTATGGCAGAAGATGAGTTCTGGATTAAAGTGGAATGAGGACAGGGAATGGTAGAACTTTTTGAACAAAATGAGAGAAGAAATGACAGACAGTCTTCGAAAGGCAATCAGTTGAAATGGGAAAAAGATGGAATTTGGTATAAAGCAGATTACACGGGATATGAAGGATTAGCAGAGTATATCGTATCCCATCTTTTACAGAAATCTACATTGAAACAACAGGAATTTGTATTGTATGATCTAGAAGAGATCAGATACAAAACTGCGATGTATACAGGAGTGCAGAGCAAAGATTTTTTAGAGGCAGACTGGCAGCTTATTACATTAGAAAGGCTGTTTAGAAATTTCTTTGGTCAAAGTCTGTATCAGTCAATTTATAGAATACGCGATTTCCGGGAAAGGCTCATATTTTTAGTAGGACAGGTGGAGCGGATGACAGGTTTGAACGAGTTTGGATGTTATGTCAACAAATTGCTTACACTGGACGCTTTATTTTTGAATGAAGACAGACATACACACAATATTGCAGTATTAATGAACACACAGGGAGAATTCAAAATGTGTCCAATATTTGATAATGGAGCCGGATTGTTGGCGGATACCACGTATGATTATCCATTAGGAGAGAATATTTATGTACTATTAGATCAACCCAGAGCTAAAACGATATGCGGCGATTTTGACCAACAACTAGATTTGTCAGAAGAATTGTATGGTAACAATATAAAATTTTATTTTACGAAAAATGATGTGACAGAACTGCTTGAACATGCAACACAGTATTCACAGGAAATAAGAAATCGGGTACAGGATATTATTTTCTGTCAAATGGATAAATACCAGTATTTGTTTAGAAAAAGAGGAGAATCTTCATGTTAAGAGAATGTGATTTGGATGAAATATCTGATGGAAAAAAATACAGCATAAATGATCTGGTGAAGGCAGACTGCGATGATTGCAGGGGATGTAGTGCCTGTTGTCATAGTATGGGAAGTTCTATTGTGCTGGATCCGCTGGATGTGCATCGGCTGATGAGCCACTTCCAGACCAGATTCGAAGTACTTCTGGAGAGCAAAATAGAGCTGAATATCGTAGATGGGGTCATTTTGCCAAATTTGAAGATGAATACGCAGGCAGCAGGTGAGCCATGTGTGTTTCTGAATGCAGAGGGCAGATGCACCATTCATGAAGACAGACCGGGAATCTGCCGCATCTTTCCATTGGGAAGAGTCTATGAAAATAACAGCTTTTCCTATATTTTACAGATACATGAATGTCAGAAAGAGAATCGTTCCAAGGTAAAAGTCAGCAAGTGGATCGATACGCCGGATTTGAAGAAAAATCAGCAGTTCATTACAGACTGGCATTATTTCCTGAAAGCAGTACAGGAAAAACTCGCAGCAAGTGGAGATGAAGAACTGATCAAGCGTACCACCATGCAGATCCTGCAATACTTTTACATAGAGCCTTATCATCAGGATGCAGACTTCTATGAGCAGTTTGACACCAGACTGGTACAGATGAAGAAGCTTTTGGGGATAGGATAGAATAAAGAAAAAGGGCAATAATAGAGTCTGTAAGGACGGTGATCGATATGGAACCTACAGGCTTTGATGAGAATTTTGCCATGACTGATGGCTTGCCCCTTGGATTTGCAATGGGAATGGCGATGAACCAGTTGATAGAACGACTTGGAGATGGCTTTTTCTAAAATAATTTTATAACAGTCTTTCACATTATTTTATAGGTGAAAGACTGTTATTTTTTTCTTAAAAATATGCTAAAAAGCCATTTATTGAGAATTTATAGCCATTTTCTCTGTTGACATAACAAAGAGTCGATGCTATCCTATGCATTAGTCAAAGCTAACAAAAGTTAGAAAAATAAAACAATGTATGCATACAATACTACTAACAGTTTAGTTTAAACAGAAAATTTTGGGAAGTGAAAAGTTATGATAAAAATTGCTGTATATGGAAAGGGTGGAATCGGTAAGTCCACAACAACTGCTAATGTGTCTGCTGCTTTGAGTACAATGGGATATTCGGTGATGCAGATAGGATGTGATCCTAAATCAGATAGTACCAAATGTCTTATGAATGGGGTAAGGATTCCTACTGTTTTGGATCAGATCAGAGAGAAAGGTCCGGATGGAGTTGAATTATCAGATATTGTATTCAAAGGATACAATGACATCTTATGTGTAGAAGCAGGTGGACCTACACCTGGAATCGGCTGTGCGGGAAGAGGAATCATTACTGCCTTTGAGAAGCTGGAAACATTAGGTGCATATGAATATTATAAACCGGATATTGTACTTTATGATGTATTGGGAGATGTTGTCTGTGGTGGATTTGCCATGCCTATCAGGGAGGGGTATGCAGATCAGGTAGTGATTGTTACATCAGGCGAAATGATGGCATTATATGCTGCTTCCAATATTGCCAGTGCAGTACATAACTTTAGCAAGAGAGGATATGCGCAGCTGGCAGGACTTATTCTCAATTCCCGAAATGTGGAAAATGAAGAGGAACTGGTAAGTAAGGCAGCTAAAGAAATACAAACACAGATATTAAGTATAATACCGCGAGATGGAGTGGTTCAATTGTCAGAGGATCAGGGAAAAACAGTTGTAGAAGCCTATCCGGAAAGTGCAATGGCTGATAAATATAAGGAATTGGCTGAGAAAATTTTGGAGGTAAGCAGTGATGATGTGCAATTGTACCCAAAAAGATGTGTTTGAAAAAACACTGTTCTATTCTTCCCCGGCTCATGGTGGTTGGGGCGTGTTAAAGATAGCCCAGTTAGTGCCTGAAAGTTATCAACTGTTTGTAAGTCCGGCGGCTTGTGGCAGACATGGTGCACTTGCAGCCTGTCTCGATGGCAGAAAGTCCAGAGTATCCTACTTATATTTAAAAGAAGAGAATATTGTATCTGGTGATTATGAGCATATTCTGATCAATGCAGTCCATGAGATACTCGAATATCTGAAAAAGAGAAACCGTACCCCAAAGGTACTTTCCATATTTGTAAGTTGCATTGATGATCTTTTGGGAACAGATCATGAAGCAATTATTGATGAGCTGTCAGAGATATATCCGGATATGCGGTTTGTATTTTGTCATATGAATCCTACAAGTACTGATACAGGGGTTCCTCCGCTTGTTAATATTCAGAATAAGAATTATAGTCTGCTGGACCGCACAAGTGAAAAGGACAATGGAGTAAATATCATAGGAACATTAGAGAAGATTAAGGAAAACAGTGAATTGTTTGACGTATTACATCAGATGGGGGTATCCGATGTAAGGCATATATCTTATTATCATTCATTTGCAGAATATGATGACATGGCAAAAAGTCGGTTAAATCTGGTATTGGCGCCATCTGCAAAGTACTCGGCAGTTAATATGGAAAGAAAGCATCATATGCCATATGTCGAAGCATTCACATCATTTTCCACACAACAGATCAGGGACAATTATGAAAAAATTGCTTCCCAATTAGGGGTGGACTGTCCTGAGTTAACAGAGTATGAGAAAAAATGTGATGATAAGCTCATGGAAACAGCACAGAGACTGCAGAATATGCCTATTATTATTGATGGAGAAGCTATTTTAAAACCATATGAGCTGGCAAAGACACTTCTGGAAAACAAAATGAATGTAGTAAGGGTATATGAACAGCAATTATTAGACTGTGATAAAGACAATTTTGCATGGATTACGGAGAATCACCCGGAAGTGGAATTTAGACAACCTCAGAATCCGAAGGCTTCATTTAGGGAAAAATATTCCAATGAGGCTTTGGCAATCGGATATAGCGCTGCATACTTAACGTATGCACCTCATGTAGTAGATATTACGACACAGCATGGTCTGTATGGATATCAGGGACTGTGTGATCTGCTGGAAATGATGTGCATGGCAGCAGAGCAGGAAACGGATCTGAAGGAATTATTAGATACAAAAGTTCTGGTTGTATAGAGTGTGGAGGTAGAAATGGAGCAGTTGTGGATAACTTTACCTGCTTTTGCACCGGATTATTCAGGTGTATGTTCAGCAATGTTTGATCTTAAAGGATTGACTGTAGTGCATGATGCATCTGGATGCACTGGTAATTATACAGGCTACGATGAGCCAAGATGGTATGGCAGCGAATCAAAAATTTTCTGTTCAGGATTAAGGGAAATTGATGCAGTACTTGGAAATGATGAAAAACTGATACATAACATTTTAAAAACAGGAGAATTGGTACATCCGACTATTTATACGGTTGTTGGAAGTCCTGTGCCAATGGTAATAGGAACGGATACCAAAGGAATAGCGCATGAACTGGAAGCAACTACAGGTGTTCCTGCATTTGGATTTGATACAAATGGATTAGGATTGTATCATACGGGTGTATCAGATGCTATGTGCAGGCTGATAAACAGATTTACAGAAAAGAGTGACACCAAAGTAGAGAGAGGAATCAATATATTGGGAACAACACCTTTGGATTTCTCTGCAAACGAAAATGCACAGGATTTAAGGAATCGACTGGAGGATTGGGGATTTAATGTACTTGGGCAGATGATGATGGGAGCCTCAATAGAACAGATCAGGAATTTGGACCAGGCTGTTGTGAATCTGGTCGTAACTTCATCAGGGCTGGAGGCTGCTAAACTTCTGGAGAAGAAATTTTCTATTCCCTATGTAGTAGGAATGCCACTTGCAAATGATACCGGAGTAAAGGAACTTTTAGAGCAGACAATACAGGATAATAAAAGCAGGAAGCTGCTGAATGAGGCCGGAACAGGGGATGTGCTTATTATCTGTGAGCAGGTATTAGGTAACAGTTTAAGAAATTTACTTCTAAAAAGATATCGTAACATACGGGTAACAGTAGGAACTTTTTTTGATCTGAATGAAGAAATTGCAGCACAAGGAGATATTAATATTACTTCTGAAGAAAAACTGATCAAGGTATTGGAGTCCGGACAGTACAGCACTTTAGTAGGAGACCCGCTTTTTGAAGAACTTCTGGAAGATATTGGAGGTGTGCAGTTTGTAGGAATTCCGCATGTTGCTGTTTCAAGCAAACTCTACTGGAAGAACATGCCAAGACTGTTAAGATATGATATGGAAGAGCTTATAAACAGAATTGGCAGTACGATTGATTAATAAAAAGGGTATAAATAGGATTCTATTTTACTAATACAAGATGCATCTATAAATGATTTAGGTAATTGCGAAACGAGGATAAAGAATGTCACGAATTGTGCAGTTTTAA
>CAYRAW010000123.1:0-8697 GCA_964422225.1 uncultured Roseburia sp. | reverse complement strand
TATAATGATGTTCCTTCATAAATATGTTATAATTATATTCATATTTTAATAGGAAGGAAGTATTTTACTATGCACAGTTTTCAAACATGCCCAATAGATATGCTGGAGTTTAATCCTTTTACAAAAATAGGCAAAGAATGGGCTCTTGTTACTGCCGGTTCAGATAAGAAAGATAATACTATGACCATCAGTTGGGGTGGTATGGGCGTTATGTGGGGTAAAAATGTTGTTTATGTATTTATCCGTGACACCAGATATACCAAAGAGTTTGTTGATAACAGTGAGTTTTTCTCTCTCAGCTTTATGGATGAGAAATACCGCAGTGCTCTCAATTACTGCGGTTCCCATTCAGGTCGTGATGAGGATAAGATTGCAAATGCAGGTCTTAGCTGCGGTCACAAAATGGGAATTCCCTATATAGATGAAGGTAATCTTATCCTTCTGTGCCACAAGCTTTCTGCTACACGTATCACAGAGGATTCTTTCCTCTCTCCTGAAATTAAGGACAGATGGTACGCTGACGGTAATATGCACACCATGTATATCGCTGAAATTATGGAGGTTCTCGCCAGATAATGAGTCGTAAGATTGCTTTTTTCGATATAGACGGTACTTTAACATCTGAAATTGACGGTTCTGTTCCTGCTGATGCTGCAGATGCTATCCGTAGAGCCAGAAACAATGGTCATCTGATGTTCATTAATACCGGAAGATGCATGCAAAACGTAGAAGAACGGTTCCGTAATGTTGGATTTGACGGTTATGTATGTGGCTGTGGAACCAATATCTATTGTACAAAAGACGATACCTTGCAGGAAATTCTCTATATTAACCAGAATCATTCCATTGTATCAGAAATCCTTACAGAAGCCAGGAAATATCCGCTTGATATTCTCTTCGAATCCAAATATGAGGTTCGTTTTGATATGTCTCGTCCTCTTCTTTCAGAAGGCGGCATCAGGCAGTATCGTTCCTTTGCAAACAGAAATTATGATATGTCACATGACCCGGAATCTGAAGATTTTACCTGTGATAAATTTGTCGTATGGTTTCAAAATCTTGAAGATATCCCTGCTTTTCGCCGTGTAAGTGACAAATATTTTGAATGTATTGACCGGGGTGGAGATTTTCGTGAATTTGTACCTCTTGGTTTTTCCAAAGCTACCGGTATTCAGGTGGTTCTTGATTATTACGGTCTTACACTTGACGATGCATACGCCATGGGCGACAGCAACAATGATCTTTCCATGCTGTCCTATGTAAAAAACAGCATTGCTATGGGAAATTCCTTACCGGAATCACTTTTCACCAAAGTATCCTATGTAACCTCACGCTCCAGTGAAGGCGGCATTCGACAGGCTCTTGAACATTTTCATTTTATCTAGTAATAGAAAGACCCCATTCTTTATGAATGGGGTCACTTATTGCAACTGTTTATACACTTATATCTAATGTAATGCCCAGTTTATCTGCTTTAAGAACTGTGCTGATCGTCTTGTCACACAATTGTTTCATCTGCGATACATATGTCGAATCTGCAGCAAATAGTGAATCATATGTATTACAAAATGTACTATCCTGTTCTACCGACTCATCTATCGTCAGACTATTATCATCCTGTATCGTGATTCCCAACGCTGCCAGTTCATCTTTTTTGCTTTCCTGAAGTTCTTTTATGGCACTGAATGTGGAACAATCTACATCCTGAGCTATCATTTTATTGTAATTATCGATATATTCCTTCAAACTATCGATTCGAATACTTTTGGCATCATCATCTGTACGTCCCAGGACACTCTGGCATTTAGGCAGGCTTGTGTTCTTTATCCCATTTGCCATTGTAGCCACATCAACTTCCGCATCGCTATATCTTGTCGTAGTGTGAAAGTTTCTCAGATTCATCTGATATTCTTCTGTATTCGCTGATTTCTCCAGATCTCGCCCTATTTTATATACCTTGGATATGAAAGAATCACTGCCCTCAAACAATGTCTGGAATATTTTTTTTGCATCCTTATCTGATACATCATCAAAAGTATCTGTATCAAACTTCAGTTTTTTATCACTTACTTTAATGCCCAGCTTTTTCAGACTTTTTTCATGATCTGATAATGTTTCTTCCAGTTTATCCATTTGCTTTTTAATATTACTGTTATCAGCCTTATCAGAAGCACTCTTTAAATCATTATAGCTTTTCACAAAAGATGTAATTTGTCGTTCTATCTGATCTCTATTATAGCTATCAGAATCATAATTTCTTAAATTCCTTACATTTTTACGGAAAGTAATCAATTGTTCCTGTAGATCCTGTACATTGGTATCTGCTTCACGCACACGTTTACTGTAATTAGATATATAGGCATTTCCACTGCTTGTTATCTTATTCAGGAAATCTGATACACTATATGATATTGATGACATTATATTCATCCCCTTCAAATAAACCTTTTCTTATATAAATATCGGCATTTTAAAGGAATTTCATAATAGCTCTGGATTTCTATTTTATTATTAAATCTTCCAATCTGATCTTGGGAACATGATGTGTCTGATCCTCATCTCTATAATATTTAATATCATCGGATTCGGATATTTCATCTATTACTACTTTTTCACTGGGATATCCAAGAGCGATCACTAATTTTATCTGATATCCATCCGGGACCTGAATTGCTTCTGCCAGACCGGCCCTGTCCACATTAGCTATAAAACAGCCTCCCATTCCTTCTTCTGTTGCACTTAACAATATTGTTTGTCCAATAATTCCCTCATCCTGTGGTGCATTTACACCATTTTTACTCAACAGAATAATATATGCTGTCGGTCTTTCTCCCTCCTCTGGTCCATCCCAATCCTGATAATATCCTGCCCATCTCAGGTACGGAAATACTTTATTATTCTCATCTTGCGTACATGTATACATATACCGGATGGGCTGCTTATTTGCACCCGAAGGTGTCATTCTTGCAATGTCGATCAGCTCTCTTACCTGTTTTTCTGTTATTTTTTTCTCCTCATAAAACCTTCTGTAAGAACGATTTTTTTGCACCAAATCCTTCATCATATTACATCATTCTCCTTTTTTTGCATTTTTCCTGCATTATATATATTTCTTATGTAAACAATTATACTACATAATTTTCCATGAAACTACTGTATATTTTAATACTTTTTGTATTCTCTTCTCCGAAATCGCTCTATGTATTACTATTGAATACTATTATAGTCACTAGATCTACTCATTTATTCTATGTATATATATTCTTTTTTATTGAATATATATGTATTTTTATTTTGATGTTATTTTATATATTTTTATGCTTTCTTTTTTATTTTTATCTAATTATTTTTTATTTTAAATATTTACCGTGAATCTTTCACATCTTGATTCTTATTTCATTGAATAAAAATTTTTATTACACTATTTATTGTTTTTGCTTTTTGTCTGCTTGAGTCATTTTATGTCTGTTTACATAAATAGTCAATATATTATATACTAATAATATATTGACTATTCTGGTCTTGATTTTCTCTTTTTTATAATTTATATTTTACTGATTTTTATATTTATTTCTTGTTTTTTTTGACTCAAATTTTGTTGTTTTTTCTTTTTTATACTTTACCGTGTTTCTTTCATATCTTGCATTTTCATATTTTATGCAAGTATTTTATGTTATCTTTGCATTTTTTCTTTCACAATTTTTTCATTTTAAGATATTTTATACTCTGGTTTTCTTCCTGTTATATAGGATGCTTTTTAATTTATATACCTTTTAGTAGAATTTTGTTGACTTTTATTTTCTATCTCTTTAAGATAAATAAGAGATTATTTTCTTTACCTGCATAGAGAGTATCATTTTGCAGTTAAATTTTCTGTATTCTATTATGATTTTTTATTCATCATATTGTGCTCAATATATTTCAAAATCACACTTGCAGACAAGTGATTTTACTCCATTTGTATTATGAAAGGATTTTATTTACATGAATAATAAAAACATAAATCAACAAGTTCGAAAAGGCGATCCCCTGATCAAATTGAATACTGCCCGAAATCAATCCGGATTCTCTCAGAATCAGTCAATTGGATATAAACTCAATACCAGAATCCGTGCTCTGAGGAATGCCAAAGGCTGGTCCCAATCAGAGCTTGGTGAAAAACTTGCAGAAGTCCTAGGCAGCTCTTCTAAAATTCCAACATCCACAATTGCAAGTTGGGAGCACAAAGATCCATTGCTTGCCAAAATTCCTTCTCCCGACAAGGTTGATGCACTGGCAAAGCTTTTCTCTGTGTCTGTAGATTATTTAAAGGGTCTCTCTGAAGATCCTAAACGGTCTGCCATGGAATTTATCGCCAATCAGTCCCAAATTCAAAATATGGAGATTTTACCGCAGGAATTAGCCCAGCATATGGGGGAGCCTGTCTGGATTCAATCTGACACGTATAATGGCTGGATGTTACTGACAGAGCTCTACGAATTGGTTGACTCCAGAGGAATGATTCATTCCGTTCCCGAAATTCGTAAATTAAATGCCGTGTTTTCTGTTTTTCCTCCCTGCCATGTATATTTTAAGCAAATATATAACCGTTACGTTATTCCTGAAACTCAGATCCGCAATTATCGGGAAAAAATGTGGGTATGTATCAATTCCCCGGATCTAAAGATGCAGGAATTAAACGGTTGGTATACGCGTACACCTGACGGACTTGGTGTAAAAGGTAAAACACTTCTTTCATTCGATTCCTACTTTGATCTCTGGCTCGCATACACTACTCCATTATCTGATTAATATACTATGCATTACATGATAGCATACATTATACAATATATAATGTATGCTTTTTTTATATATATTTCTATGTATTTTTTAAATTATATTTTACAATATATTTTGAAATGTATTATATCATATTGTTTCCTTAAATTTCAATATTTTTTTCATATTATTGTTTATATTTTTGTAATATGTAATATATTTTATATTTTATTATTTTTGAATATATTTTATTGTGTATTATATTTTATATTTTGTAATAAATTTTATATGATTTTATATATTGTAATCATATTGTTTTTATATTTAAATTATTATAATATTTTTTAGGATATTTTTTGCATTTTATATTGTGTAATACATTATAAAATGCATTTCAAAGTGTATTATATATTTTATAATATTATATTAAATTTATTCATTTTGTAAATCTTATATATATATCTTTAAAAATATATTTTATAAAATATATATTGAATTTACAACAAAAAATATGTAATATATAATATGATATATTTTATATTTTATATAACTTACATTATATATTTTTATATGTAATGTATTTGTGTATATTTTATTTATTTTTTTATATATTTTTTGTTTTATTCACATGTTATGTATTTTATATGATATTGTACATATATTCTGTAATGTATTATATAATATATTATGGTTTTAGATTTTCATGAATATAATAAATATACACTATTATATTGTTTTAGATTTTATCATATATAATATATTATGTATTACATCAGTTTCAAAGCAATCACAGTGTATAGTATGCATTACATTATAAAATATATTATATAATACATTACTTTTTATCCATATCATTTATATTTAAATATATTGACTCAATGCCATGTCACTATTACAACGCATATATTTCAGAATGTATTTTATATTATATAATACATTCTGAAATATATGATGTAATATTGTTTGGGATATATATGTTATATATAATATACAATGTATGATATGTATATGTTTAAACATCATATGTATTGCGTTTTGTATATTTGCAATATGTGTAATACACTATATAATATATTATGAAATGTGTTTTGAAATACAAGTATATTATATTGTATATAACGTAGTGCAATATTAATACAAGTATATGTAATAATGTATGATTAAATATATTAAAGAATGTATTTTGGAGTATAGAATATAATTGTATATGAAATACGGTGTATGATAACATGTGAAATATATGAATAGTATATGATGAAATATAATTTGAAATGTGTTCAAAAGTATATTTTCAAATATATGTAAAAATGTAATTTAAGATATAATATAAAATAACATATAACAGATAATATGAAATAGCGTATAACATGCAGGATAAAGTATAAAGCAAAATATAAGATAGAATATATAAGGAAATGTATTCTGGAATATAAATTAAAATAGCAGATAAGATAGCATATACAATATATTCATAAAGAAAATATAAAAATGCATACATAAAGTAATATATTATAAATTACTTGCAGTAATATTAAATTTGTGCTATATTATATGCAAAACATAAAATAATGTAATATGACAATAAGAAAATGTGCAGTAACTATCAACAAAAGCATATATTTCATTATGTATTACATATTATAATAAGAAGGGTAATATACTATGAAGACAATTGCATTTGGAACACTAAAAGGCGGCACTGGTAAAACAACAACTTGTTTCAACTTGGCTGGAGCATTAGCACAAAATCCCGACAATAAAATATTACTTGTAGATGGTGATCCTCAGTGTAATCTGACAAATGATATTGGATTGGATTGTTCAGACATGGATAGAAACAATATACGAACAATCTTTGAAGATAAGAAAGTAGATCCGTCTGAGCTGATCATAAGTGGTGTATTAGAAAAGCAGCCAAACATTGACATCATTCCTTCCAATATTCTGTTAATTAAAACAGAGATGCTTCTTGTCAGCATAGCGGGACGTGAGAAACTTCTGGCAAACTACTTTAAGAGAAATGAAGAATTCTTTTCTCAATATACTCATATTATATTTGATACCAACCCTAATTTAGGCGTGATCAATCAGAACATATTCTATTTTGTAGATTCTATCATTTTAGTATCAGATGTATCTCTGAACGCAATTCAGGGTGCTGAATTGTTCTCATTCTTATGGGAAGAGAACATGGAAACATTAGGAATTGAAAATAATATAAAGGCATTGGTGATCAACAACTTTGATAAGCGAATTAATCTTGCCAAAGATTTGCAGGACTACTATCTGTCTGAAGACGAATTCAAAGACATTCTGGTAGAAACGCCTATACCTGGTTCTGTAGCAATGAAAGATACATCCTTAAATCATGAACCGATCGTTACATTACAGCCACAACATCAGGCTACTATTGCGATCAGAAAAGTAATAAAAGAACTAATTTCCCGGGGGGTCTTTTAAATGAATCAATTTAAGAAAGCAAAACAGAAAGCACTGGCATCAGGACATCATGTTGAAAATATTGGTGATTTGAAAACAGCAGGTGTGAAAGAGACAACTGTACAGCAACCTGAAGAGGATCAGAAAACGGAATCTTCCATTGTTGAAACCTCTCCAGTAATCACCACTTCGGAAGAAATAGAAAAAACTCTGGAAAGACCGGAAGAACCAAATAATACTACTCCTATCATAGAGGAAACAGCTTCTCCGGCACCCTCCCCGACAGAAATACCATCCATGAATACTCCTGTCGAGGAAATACATACGATTCAACCTGAACCTCATGAAGAACCTAAGATTATTACTGAACATACCCAGACAATACAGGATTTGAACGCGGTACAACCTTCTGATCCAGACATTACCAAGTCAACAATTTCAGAACCTGTATCAGATATGGTCAACCATCAGCCAATACAGAACATAAACACAATGGAATCAGAACATACTGTAGAAACACCAGAGCAGGCTGATTATTTCCATGAAAGAAACATTGAACCACAGCCCTTTGTATATTCTGCGCAACCTGTTAAACAAGAGCAGCCCGTATACCAGACAGAACAGATAATCCAGCCAACAACGGTTCAAAGTTCTGTTCAGGTAACACCTCAAATAATTTCGCAGCAACATGTTGCAGAGGAAATTTCTCATCAGGCACCTGTTGCACAAGTAAAAGAACCTGTGGCTGCACCTGCATACATCCCTGCGGAACCAGAATATACAGAACCTCTGAATCTCAGAAAAAGCAATAGTAAAAAAAGCATTCCCAATATTTTTTCTCCAAAAGGAGAAGCAAAATCTATGAGAAAATCCTTAGTGCTGAAACCAACATCTGTAAAAATAGCAGAAAATTACTGTGCTAAGAACGGCGGTTCATTTAATGAACTGATTCAAACACTTCTTGATAACTTTATTGATGAATATGGCTTATAAAAAGACCGTTTAACGGTCTTTTTTTCATATCTTTTTTCTACTATTTAGTAGAGAGTATTTCACATTTCCAATATAAAATAAAAAGCATATAAAATTGACCGATACGGTCATCTAAAGATATGATAAATCCACGGTGTTTTGATTTTAAGACAAGAAATGAAAAAATAACGGTAAAAAAGTCAAAAATAGAGCAAAAAACCGTTTTAAACATATATAGAGCTATGAAAATTTAACGGTTATCTATAAAATATTTATTGTCCAATAAAGTCAAAAATTGCAATTTCCCATTTGAAATAAACTCTTGAATTCCTTGATTTTACTGGATTTCTATAAAAGGTATGAAATTTTTACGGTTATTTTAAAGAGATATGAAAGAATCACGGTATTTATATACAAATATACACTATTTTGTAGAATTCAATTCAAGGTATGAAATTTTTACGGTTAAAAAAACATGAATTTTGACTCAAAAGCTCGTAAGATATAAAAATTTGACGGTATGTTATT
>CAYRAW010000122.1:0-8719 GCA_964422225.1 uncultured Roseburia sp. | reverse complement strand
CTAAATCTCTGCATGAGACGATCGATGTTCTCAGTTGTGATGATGAAAGCCAGCTTTTTTCGACCAAGACTGCCTATTGCAGCCAGCCGGAACTCGCTCAGGTCTCTTATGATATCTCTGATAACGACCGGGTAGCTTCCTATCAGAAAGCACCTTCCAAATTCACGCTCTGTGTTGACCATTGTGCCATGCCGCAGCGTAATACTTCCAGCTATCTGTGTGCCGATCAGCCCGTCATGATGCCTGCAGGAAGCTATTCTTTTGATCTGATCACAAACAAACTGCATTACGAGCTGCAATTTGATCTGCAGCAAAGCGACACACATGAAATTCTGCTGCAGAGGCTTATGCGTCTGATCAATAACTCCGATCTGGGTGTACACGCTCAGATTCTTCGTGATGAGGATCGTTCTGCACTTGAGATAACCTCTGATGCACTTGGTACCCCCGCAAAAGGCAGCGAACATTTCCTCATTACAGACGAAAACACCAGCCACAGCAGCGGGATCGTACACTATCTTGGATTGAATAAATCTATCGAACCGGCGCAAAATGCATCCTATTCTGTAGATGGTGTACCTTTTTCTTCTTATAATAATAATTTCCGTGTCTATGACGCTTACGAAATTACATTAAACCCGGAAACGATCCGTTCCGGACAGGAAATAGAGATTGGTCTCTATCCTGATCCGCAATCACTGGCTTATAATATTCGTTCCTTTGTGGAAAGTTATAATCAATTTATTGAAAATCTGAGAACTTCCGACCAGCAGCCCGCGAGGCTGAATGAAGATATGCATAAACTTCTGAATATGTATAAAAAAGGAATCGGGAAATATGGTATTAAAATATCTGATGATGACACACTAAGTTATCCTGATACTGAGCCAGCAGCCACTGCCACACCCGATTTTGAAGAACTTCAGGATTTTGGCAGCCATCTGCTCAAAAAGCTCAATGCAATTTCCATGGACCCAATGGAATATCTTAACAGAAGAATCTGTGCTTATTCCAATCCGGCTACAAGTTATGTAAATCCGTATGTCACAAGCATTTACAGCGGTATGCTGTTCAATACCTACTGCTGAGCCGCCATATCAAGTGCAGCTCTGATCACTTTATCCATGTCATAGTATTTGTATTGTCCCAGCCTGCCGCCAAACAGGACATTATTTTCTTTTGCCGCCAGAAGTGCATACTTTTCATACAAAGCACTATTGGTCTCATCATTGACGGGGTAATACGGTTCATTACCTTTGTGCCATTCCTTAGGATACTCTCTGGTAATGACTGTATCTGCCTGTCTGCCAAATTCAAAATGCTTATGCTCAATGATCCTGGTATAAGGCACTTCCCTTTCTGTATAATTTACAACTGCATTGCCCTGATAATTATCCTCACCTTCCAACACCTCTGTTTCAAAATGCAGGGAACGATATGCAAGTTCTCCATAACAATAGTCATAAAATTCATCAATCATGCCTGTGTAGAGAACCTTCTCAAAAGTATCTGTTCCATCTGCAGAAGAGAAACTGCCATCTTCTCTGTGTACGCAAAACTGTGCATAATCCGTATTCAATCTCACTTCAATTCCGTCAAACAGCTTGTCTACGATCTGTGTATAGCCGCCCTTGGGAATTCCCTGATAAGGATCATTAAAATAATTATTATCATAAATAAATCTGACCGGCAGACGTTTGATGATAAAGCTTGGCAGTTCTTTGCAGTCTCTGCCCCACTGTTTCTCCGTATAGCCTTTTACCAGTTTCTCATAAATATCGGTACCGACCAGTGAAAGTGCCTGCTCTTCGAGATTGGCAGGCTGTGTAATATGCAGGTCAGCTATCTGTGCTGCGATCCGTTCCTTAGCCTCTCTCGGAGTTCTGATATTCCACATTTTGGCAAATGTATTCATATTAAAAGGCAGATTATAAAGTTCATCCTTATATCTTGCCACCGGTGAATTTATATAATTGTTAAACTCTGCCAGCCTGTTGACATAGTCCCATACTTCTTTGTCCGATGTGTGGAAAATATGTGCACCATACTGATGTACCTGAATTCCTTTGATTTCTTTTGTATAAATATTTCCTGCAATATGTGCTCTCTTTTCAATGACGAGACATTTTTTGCCCTTTTTCTCCATTTCTCTGGCAAAGACCGCACCAAACAGTCCTGCACCTACGATCAAATACTGATAATCCATACTTATGCTGTACCTCTCTGTGTATTATGTTAACTTCAGTGTAAACGCAACACCAGTATAAGTCAATCTAAAAACCATTTTCTGCCGGTTTCCAGTTCCTCGCCATCTGTTCATACTCCGCTGCCTTCTGGGTAAGACGCAGTTTCTCCATCTCATATTCTTCCTGAGGAAGTGCTTTGATCCTTGGTGACTTCGCATATCTGCGGTAACTTAGTGCCAATGCCATAAGAGGAGATGTCCCACTGCTTGCAATGTCGATCTCACTTTCACTTTCAAAGGCTGCAATATAGAACCAGTGGGCCGCCTGCGGATAATCCTCTTTCTTTAAAAAGAAATAGCCAAACTCCATACAGACTTCTGCAGACGGTACCGTGATTTCTTCTCGAAGCCCAATCTTAAGCATGGCTGTCGCATCATCACTGAGACGGTAGATCTTAAGCAGAACAGCTATGATCTGTCTCGTCAGCAGTTCCTTTCTCTTAGATGCCGCATCCTCCAACATCCTCTCTAAGAATTCTCTGGCATGAAGCAGTGTTTCTTCATCTCCTGCCTTGTATAATTCACGCAGATACATATTCAGAAGTCTGTCTGAAAGTGTTCCTTTCTCTTCAATGATGCGGGCAAACACTCCGAAATCCCTTCCGCTGTGATCTCCCTGTGGTCTGTGACGGATTTCAATATCACTGTCGAATACCACCGGATTCGTATTCACTGTCTCATGGATCGGTTCTATCCAGGTAAAAGTACGTAATCTTTTAAACAGCTTGGGTCTTAGATCTCTTGCAAAATTCTCCGTAGGATGGTTGATCTGTTCTGTAACATAGATCATCTGTACAATCTCTACTTCCGGCATCAGTACCTGTTTGAGTGCTTTGAATCTGACACGATTCTGTTCATCTATATACTCATCTGCATCCGCAGAATAAATGTAATCTCCTGTTGCCTTGGAAAAGGCAAAATTCCTTGCTGCCGCAAAATCATTGCACCATTCAAAATCATAAATCTTATCCGTATACTGTGCCGCGATTTCTTTGGTGCGGTCAGTAGATCCTGTATCTACGATAATAATCTCGTCCATCAGATCCCGTAATGAGTCCAGACAGTCTTTTAAAACTGCTTCTTCGTTTTTGACAATCATGCACAAACTAAATTTCATATCTGACGCGCCTCTCCTTTAACTGACATTTTAGTATATTGTATTTACATTATACAATATACAATAAATTTACTCAATAATTATTCGATTATTTCTTGTTATTATGTAAATATGTATGATACAATGTAACTGTTGAAGTTCTATTTTCAGAAAGGTATGCATTATGGATTATAAACAGACTTATGAAATACTTTTAAAAACTATTTGTGAAAATGATAAAAGAATGCTGCAATTACTCGCCCAGATCAACTGTTGCGATGATGCATTACTTAAAATTTCCCTGCAGGATGCTCCTAATCCTGTGCATCTTCAGGCTATTAACATGAAAAAAGAGCGCCTGATCCAACAACTGGAGAATCTAAGCGCTGATGAAGAAAAATATGTAGGTCAGCTCAACAGCATTGCTTCATTGTGCAATGAAGTCACTTTCCATCCTTTATATACAAAAATGAATCTGCTCCACGCCGCTTTGTGTGACCGCATGAAGCTGGTACTTCATAAAGAGGACTGCAACAATCCTCTGATCACACAGCAGCTTGAAAATTATCAGGAGAAACTGGAAATGGATATCCGTATCAGTGAAGTTCCTATGGAGAAACGTCACATCTTCTACCTGTATCCGCACAAATAACTGATCAAGTGAGCAATTCCAGCAATTCATCTCTCGAGAAGGAAGGATTATCCATGTTTTCTCCTCCAAGGACCTGATCTGCCAATTCCTGTTTCATCTCCTGTAATTTCATGATCTTCTCTTCTATGGTATCTTTGGCGATCAGCTTATAAACTGTTACTACGTTCTTTTGTCCGATTCGATGCGTTCTGTCCGTTGCCTGATTCTGCGCAGCCAGATTCCACCACGGGTCATAATGTATCACAATATCGGCACTGGTCAGATTCAGTCCGGTTCCACCTGCTTTCAATGAAATAAAGAACACAGATACGTCATTGCTGTTAAATGCATCCACCATTTGGATCCTCTGTTCCTTGGGTGTCTGTCCAGTCAGCATATAATAAGTGATATTCTCTTTTTCTGCACGCTTCGCCAAAAGTTCCAGCATAGACGTAAACTGACTGAAAAGCAGCACCTTATGCCCACCTGTGATCGCATTCTTGAGAAGTTCTACACACATCTCCATTTTGGCAGACTCTCCCCTGTAATTCTCATACACCAGAAGCGGATTACAGCAGATCTGGCGAAGCTTTGTAAGTTCTGCCAGAAGTTGTAATTTTTTCTCCCGAAACTGCGCATCTGTCTGTCCATTGAGCAGCCGTTTCAGGTTCTGGACATTTGCCAGATACAATTCCTGCTGCTGGGATTCCATTCTTGCATAGACTGCTTCTTCCAGTTTATCCGGTAAATCAGAAAGCACATCCTTCTTCAGACGCCTGAGAATAAATGGTGTGATCATTCTGCGAAGCCTGAGCATGGCATCCTGATCATGTTCTTCTACAATAGGAGATTCCATTTCTTCTTTGAACTGCTTATACCCATACAAAAATCCCGGCATCAGATAGTCAAAAATACTCCACAATTCGCTCAGCCTGTTCTCCATAGGTGTTCCCGTCAGTGCAAAGCGTGTTCCGGCATGAATCAGCTTTACCGCCTTAGCTGCCTGGGTACTCTGATTCTTAATGAACTGTGCTTCATCCAGAATTTCACAAAAAAACTCCATACTTTCATAGTTATCCACATCCCGCTTCAACAGATCATAGGAAGTGATCAGAATATCCGTATCCAGACTGTTCTGTACCAGTTCGCGCCGGTGAGCTGCATCTCCCGTTACCATAACCGGTCTGAGCCTTGGTGCAAACCTCTCAATCTCACTCTGCCAGTTATACACCAGTGATGCCGGACATACGATCAGTGTCCTTTTTCGTTCTGTCATCAAAAAAGCAATTACCTGTAAGGTCTTGCCAAGTCCCATATCATCCGCAAGGATTCCGCCAAAACCATTTTCCTGCAATGCCTTGAGCCAGCGAAAACCGCTCTTCTGGTACTCACGCATTACGTGTTCCAGTTCCTGTGGCACTTCGTAGTCACTGTCTTCCATAGAACGCATATTACGTACTAACTGCTTAAAACTGCGGTCTCTGTGGATATACTCTGCACCTTCCTCATGGGACAGGCTGTCCAGATACAATGCCCTGTACTGCGGTATCAGTATTTTGCCACTTCTAAGCTGTCTGACTGACAGTTGCAATCCATCTACCAGCTCCACCAGATTATTCATCTGTGTATCCTGCATGTTCAGGAAAGAACCATTCTTTAATCGATAATACTTCTTACGGCGGTTATACCTCGTCAACACCTCTGCAAGTTCTTCCATGGAAAGTTCCGGCGAATCCAGAGTCAGCTCCAGCAAACCGCTCTTTAACGATAGTCCCATGGAAAATGCCGGGGTATTGAGAACCTGAACACGCTTCATCTGCTCTGAAATATAGACTTCACCCAATTGTCCAAGTTCCACTAATCCATCATGCAGGAATTCATATATGGCATCCGCATCACCATGCAGTACCCTCCTTTGAATTTTGCCATCAAACTCCGGAAAATACTGGCTTACTGCAGCATCCATTTCCAGTTCTCTGGAAATATCACGCTTCTGTGCCGCCGCACCCGTTGGCATATCCACGAATTTCGCCACATCATTTTCCACAGAAAAAACATCATAACTTTCTTCTCCATAGACAGCACACAGCCTACATGTGATCGTATCATATTCCGGCATGTCCAGATAAATGGCAAACTCTGCTTTGGGTGGAAGATAATTCCCGGGGGTAAATTCCCTGACATCCATTTCATAATGCTGTTCCAGAAAAGGCAGAAGATCTCTGCAAAACAGTGGGAGCTCACGTTCTGCAATAAATATGTTTTGTCCTCCCTGATCGTTCATATATTTACGAAAGCTGCGTATCTGCGCTATATCTTCCAATCTGTTCCTGTAAATAATGTGATTGGCAGGATCGTAAATATATTGGCAGGATGCTCCCTCTGTCATTGCAAGCGGCATGGTAGATATCCTGATTCCTGCCGGAACACCTGTAATATGCAGCAGCGGTCTTGGTTCCCCATCCCTTATCTCATAATAAGCAGAATTGGTATCCTGTGTATCCAGTTCCAGAGGATTCTCCTGCTGTAGCATTATCTGCATAAAACGGTCCAGATTACCTGCTGCCAACGGTATCTCCCTCTTAACATCATTTCTGCTGTAATACTGATAGGCATTAAGTCCACCCGTCGTCTGAAAGCTCTTCATAATATCCAGCAGAAAATGTACCAGTGACTGGCTTGATTCCTCAAATGCTGATATATGATGATAAAAGCCGAGCTTGGCACCATAAGATTTATACTCATGCTTATCCATCAACCGCACAAATTCATTAATATCCTTGAGTACATACAAATGTGTGATCCCGATCCTGAATTCTACTGTTATCTTGCCATGGTAATCGTGACATTGCGGTACAAGCTGCACTTTACCACGAACCAATGGCTGTCTGTAAGGAAGCTGCTGTTCCAGACCATGATCCATCAAAATACGGTACATTCCCCTGTCAGTCATTGGCATAGAACTTTGTCGCTTCTTTAAACTGTTCTGGCTCTGTGCTCCATACAGTGTACTCCCCTTACTGATCCCGGGAGTACGTTCCAACTGCTCCAGTCCCTGCGGAAATTCTACTGACATCTTTTTGACAGGCTGCTGCTGTTTGCGCAGCATATCCTGTCGCACCTGAATATACCGAAGAAGCGTTGCTACACAGTGTTTACACAAACCTGCATACTCCGTATATGCCGGACATTCGCAATGATAGGAATGCAGTTCATTGTTATTGTCATCCACTACAACCTGTGTATTATAGCATTTCCAACCACTGCCCTGCACATATGCCTTTACCTTTTTACAGGGTGTTTTCTCCATATAAACATCCTGAAGCTGGATGTTCTGTACATTCCCACTCTGAAAAAGCCGTCTGCCCCGCTGATATACCTGTTCCGAAGTATCTTTACGGATGTCTGTCTCTGTGTACATGCCTGCTCCTCTTTTCCCGTCTTTTTATAAATCATCAGTCGTTATTTATGTGATCAGTATAGCACATAAATTTAATGTTTTGAATCAGCAGTATGCATTTTTCTGGGGTTTACTCAAAAAGCGATAGCCGACTCCCCATTTCGTTTCAATATACTTGGGTGCATCCCCATCCTCTTCCATCTTCTTTCGCAGCTTGGAGATATGCATTGCTACGGAATTCTCTCCCTCCACGTAAGTCTCTCCCCATGCTTTTTCGTAGATTTCCTTCTTACTCATAAGATTATCTGAATTTTCCATTAATACCTGAAGTACAACAGCTTCTGTATTAAGCAGGGGAATCTGTCTGCCATCCATATCAAGGACTCCATTTCTGGTATCAAGGGTAAGATTCGCAGCACAGATCCTGCCATCTGCATACCTGCGCACTCTTGCATTACTTTCCCTGTATCGGTTGACCAAAGCCACACTTCTTGCTGCCAGCTGCGTGGGAGAAGTACTTGCCGGCAGATAGTCCATGATTCCCATTCTGAATGCACCGACCACGCTCACATCATCCATATCCTTTCCCAACATGATCACAATGACATCATGTCTGTCCATGATCTCCATAGCCAGTGTATAACCAGATTTACCAGACAGATAATCATCTATTACCACAATATCATATGGCTCTGTAACAGCCCGCCGGAATCCTCTGAAAGGAATATGTTCTATCTCAATATCCATATTCCACATGGTACACGCCCTGATGTACTCTGCATCGCGTCCATCTTCTTCAATAATGAACAATATTTTAGCAGATATCGCTTCTGAAACTGACAACAAATTCTTCATATGGGGTTCTCCTTCCTCATTATGTATGACTCAACTTACTCCTATTTTAGCATGCTTATTAAATATACACAAAATTAAATTGGTTTTTATTCAATATATGGTACAATTGTATTATTAGTACGTAATTAACTGTTTATTTAAGCTGTTCTATGTTCCATCCGAGCAGTCTTACACCAAATTAAGGAGGTCTTAATGAAAAATATTCGTGCTCTGGAACCTTATGTCCTCGTCATGGACTCTATTGTTTCGAACCAGTGGGTAGCTACTATGTCACAAATGTTGTTGGCTGCCAGCCCGGAACTGTATTACCACAGCATCAATGTAGCCCTTATCACTGCACACATGGCTTTATTCGGCAATTGCCGTATGCTGTCAGAACAGGGAATTTCCATTCATTCGCTGATCCTTGGTGCTTTCCTGCATGATGTAGGTTATATCGGAAAAGGCAGCAGCTCAGCCTGTGGCAAACAACCTCAAAATATGTCTTATATA
>CAYRAW010000121.1:0-8757 GCA_964422225.1 uncultured Roseburia sp. | reverse complement strand
CCTCAAAGAGCTGGGAATGGACAGCGGTGCCATCACAGACCACGGCGTTATGTTTGGTGTGATCGACTTCTATAAAGAAGCAAAAGCGCAGGGAATCAAGCCGATTCTGGGCTGTGAAGTGTATGTGGCACCTAACTCCCGATTTGATAAAGAACTGACAGGAGGAGAGGACAGATATTATCATCTTGTACTGTTAGCAGAGAATAACCAGGGTTATGCTAACCTGATGAAGATCGTCAGCCGAGGTTTTACAGAAGGCTATTATTATAAGCCCCGTGTAGATATGGAAGTATTAAATACTTACCATGAGGGCATTATCTGTCTGTCAGCGTGTCTGGCAGGAGAGGTGCAGCGGTATATTTCCAAGGGACTCTATGAGGAGGCAAAGAAGGCTGCACTCAAATATGAGGCATGTTTTGGAAAGGGCAATTATTTCCTGGAGCTGCAGGATCATGGAATACCCGAACAAAAGACAGTAAATGCTGCATTGGTGCGCATGAGTAAGGAACTGGATATCCCTCTGGTAGCGACTAACGATATCCATTATACCTATGCGGAGGATGCACAGGCGCATGATATTCTTTTGTGTATCCAGACTGCCAAGAAGGTAACGGATGAGGACAGAATGCGTTATGAGGGCGGTCAGTACTATGTAAAGAGTGAACTGGAGATGCGCCAGCTCTTTCCTTATGCACAGGAGGCACTGGACAATACAGCCAGGATCGCTGACCGCTGTAATGTGGAGATCGAATTTGGTGTGACGAAGCTGCCTAAGTTCGATGTACCGGAAGGTTATGATTCCTGGAGTTATTTGAATAAGCTGTGTTTTGACGGACTGGCAGAACGTTATCCTGAGGACGACGGCACATTGGCAGATAAGCTGCATTATGAACTGGGTGTCATTCAGAAGATGGGATATGTTGATTATTTCCTGATCGTATGGGATTTTATCAACTGGGCAAAAAGCCATGACATACCGGTAGGACCGGGGCGAGGAAGTGCCGCGGGAAGTATCGTATCGTACTGTCTGCATATTACGAACATTGACCCGATCCGTTATAATCTGCTGTTTGAGCGTTTCCTGAATCCGGAGCGTGTATCCATGCCCGATATTGATATTGACTTCTGCTATGAGAGACGACAGGAGGTTATCGAGTATGTAGAACGTAAATATGGTAAGGATAAGGTGGTACAGATCGTTACCTTTGGTACTTTGGCAGCCAAAGGTGTGATCAGGGATGTGGCGCGTGTATTGGATATGCCCTATAATTTCGCTGACAGTATCTCCAAGATGGTGCCCAATGAGCTGAACATTACCCTGAGTCGTGCACTGGAACTGAATCCGGAACTCAGGAAGCTCTATGAGGAAAACGAGCAGGTTCATTATCTGATCGACATGTGTAAAAAGCTGGAAGGATTGCCCAGACACACCTCCATGCATGCGGCAGGTGTTGTAATCTGTCAGAAACCTGCGGATGAATTTGTACCGCTTTCCAGAGGAAGTGATGGCGCGATCACGACACAGTTCACCATGACTACCATCGAAGAACTGGGATTGTTGAAGATGGACTTTCTGGGGCTTCGTACCCTGACTGTCATTAAGAATGCAGTGCGAAATGTGGAAAAAACACATGGAATTGTCATTGATGTGGATAAGATCGATTATGATGATAAGAAGGTGCTGGCATCTCTGGGAACGGGCAAGACAGATGGTGTGTTCCAGTTGGAAAGTCAGGGCATGAAGAACTTCATGAAGGAGCTAAAACCACAGAATCTGGAAGACGTTATTGCGGGAATCTCCCTGTATCGCCCAGGTCCTATGGACTTCATCCCCAGTTATATCAAGGGTAAGAACAATCCTGATCTGGTAACATATGAGACACCCCGGCTTGAACCTATTCTGGCACCGACCTATGGCTGTATTGTATATCAGGAGCAGGTTATGCAGATCGTGCGTGATCTGGGCGGTTATACGATGGGACGAAGCGACCTGGTTCGTCGTGCCATGAGTAAGAAAAAGGCATATGTCATGGAGAAGGAGCGGGCAAATTTTGTCCACGGAAATGCAGAAGAAGGAGTACCTGGCTGTGAGGCGAACGGGATCGCACCTGAAATCGCGGAGCATATCTATGGAACGATGATGGACTTTGCCAAGTATGCATTTAATAAGTCACATGCTGCCTGCTATGCAGTGGTCGCTTATCAGACTGCCTATCTGAAATATTATTATCCGGTAGAATTCATGGCAGCTCTTCTGACCTCTGTTATTGATAATCCAACGAAGGTATCAGAGTATATCATGGTGTGTCGAAATATGAATATTCAGATACTTCCGCCTGATATCAATGAGGGAGAGGCAGGGTTTTCAGTATCGGGTAATTCTATCAGACATGCATTGACTGCCATCAAGAATATCGGCAGACCGGTCATTGATGCGATCGTAAAAGAACGTAATGAACATGGCGTGTTCGTGAGCCTGAAGAATTTCATAGAACGTACGGCATCTCTGGATGTAAATAAGAGAGCTATTGAGCATTTCATCAAATCAGGAGCTTTTGACAGCTTTGGCTGTACGAGAAAACAGTTAATGAGTGTCTATGTGCAGATCCTTGACAGCGTGCAGAATGGTAAAAAGGGCGTTATGGCAGGCCAGATGTCGCTGCTTGATATCGTTTCGGAAGAGGAAAAGGAAGAACTTGAGATCAAGATGCCGGATGTAGGAGAATACGACAAGGAGCTGCTTTTAAGTTTTGAGAAAGAGGTACTTGGCTTCTATGTCAGTGGACATCCCATGCAGGAATATGAGACATTGTGGAGCAAGTATATTACGGCAAAGACAACGGACTTTTATCTGGATGAAGAGACACAGAGGACTGTTGTGACAGATGGCAGTCGTGTGACCATTGGTGGAATGATCATGGATAAGAAGATCAAATATACCAAGAATGACCAGATCATGGCTTTTCTGACGGTGGAAGATATGGTAGGAAGCGTGGAAGTTATCGTATTTCCCAAGGATTATGAGAAGAATTCTTATAAACTGACAGAGGAGAACAAGGTATTTATCCAGGGACGTGTATCTGTAGAGGAAGAACGAGACGGTAAGCTCATCAGTGAGAAGATCACGGCTTTTGATGAGATTCCAAGGAAAGTCTGGCTTAAATTCCCCAATATGGACAGCTATGTATCACAGGAACAGAAGTTGTTTGAAAATATCGCACAGTCTGACGGAAATGACAGCATTGTCATTTATCTGGAAGATACCAAGCAAATGAAGACATTGCCACCCAATCGCAACATACATGCGGATGGAGAGGTGCTGGAGCGTCTCAGGGGAATGCTTGGCGAGGGTAATGTGCGAGTAGTGTAAATACAGAGTGGTAAGCGCAGCGTTTACCACTGACGAAAGAAAGGTATGGTAAAGAATATGAAGTATGATGTAATTATCATTGGAGCGGGACCGGGAGGTATTTTCTCCGCTTATGAACTGACAAAACATAACGAGAATCTTAAGATCGCTATTTTTGAGGCAGGGCATGCTCTGGAAAAGAGACACTGCCCGATTGATGGTAAGAAGATCACAAGCTGTATCCACTGTAAAAGCTGCTCCATTATGAGCGGTTTTGGCGGAGCCGGAGCTTTTTCCGATGGAAAGTACAATATCACCAATGATTTCGGTGGTACATTATATGAGTACATAGGCAAGGAGAAGGCAATACAGCTTATGCACTATGTAGATGATATCAATATGGCATTTGGCGGAGAAGGAACGAAGCTGTATTCAACTGCAGGAACGAAATTCAAGAAGCTGTGTCTGCAGAATGGTCTGAACCTGCTGGATGCGTCTGTCCGTCACCTGGGAACAGATATCAACTATGTGGTTCTTCAGAATATGTATGATGATCTCAAGGATAAGGTTGAATTCCATTTTGACACGCCGGTTGTAGATGTGAAGGTAGAAGATGGCGGATATCGTGTGATCACAGAGCATGAGGAATATGAAAGTGACAAGTGTGTCATTTCTGTAGGACGAAGCGGCAGTAAATGGATGGAGCATGTCTGTCAGGAGCTGGAGATTGCAACGAAATCCAATCGTGTAGACATTGGTGTGCGTGTGGAGCTTCCGGCAGTTATTTTCTCCCATTTAACAGATGAATTGTATGAAAGCAAGATCGTATACAGAACAGAGAAATTCGAGGATAGAGTAAGAACCTTCTGTATGAATCCACATGGTATCGTAGTTTCAGAGAACACCAATGGTATCGTAACGGTAAACGGACACAGTTACGAAGGGGCTGACAAGCAGACAGAGAATACGAATTTCGCACTTCTGGTTGCCAAACGTTTCTCAGAGCCGTTCAAAGACAGTAACGGATATGGTGAGAGTATTGCCAGATTGTCCAACATGTTAGGCGGCGGTGTCATCGTGCAGCGTTTCGGAGATCTGGTGCGAGGCAGACGAAGCAATGAGACCAGAATCGCAGAGGGTATTGTAACACCAACCTTGTCAGCAACTCCTGGTGACCTGAGTCTGGTACTGCCAAAGCGAATCCTGGACGGTATTATTGAAATGATCTATGCACTGGATAAGATCGCCCCGGGTACTGCCAATGATGATACTTTATTATATGGTGTAGAAGTTAAGTTCTACAACATGGAGGTTGCACTGGATGAGCACCTGGAGAGCCGCTATAAGGGACTCTATATGATCGGTGATGGCAGTGGTGTGACTCATTCCCTTTCCCATGCATCGGCAAGCGGTGTATTCGTAGCCAGAGAGATATTGGGGATAGAATAATCACTGCGGTAGGCAGAGGGAGTCTGCCCTGTGTTTTTCTTAAAGGCATTGCAGAAGACACTTTCACTGGAAAAGCCGCACCGGAAGCAGATATCCTTGGTAGACATTCCGGTATTTTTGAGTAGATATCTGGCAGTATTGATCCGGGTATTTACCAGATATTCGTGTGGGGTAAAACCGACCTGCTTTTTAAATAATCGAATGAAATGATAAGGACTTAGCAGAGCACGTTCTGCCAGGTCCTTTATTGTTATATCCTCAGCAAAATGTTCGTTGATATAGGAGGTGATATCTGCCATGGAATCACTGGCTTTGTCCTTATCCGCAGGGGTGGAGAGCAGCAGTCTGGTGAGAATATCGGTGATCTGTTTAGAGAGTAATGCTTCACGGATCACTTCACTTGTGGAAAAGGTATGGTAAATGGTTTCCATACTGTGGAGAACGGACGCAGAATCCCCAAGGGTAAAAACAGTGCCAAGATGCATCCGGATCAGGTCATAATAGTTCCTGGCCTGTTTTCCGTCAAAGTGAAGCCAGAGACTTTCCCAGCCGGTTGTTGTCGTATAGCCATGAGGTTCATAGCAGTCAAGAAGCACGAACTGGCCGGCTTTTGTATGGAATGAGGCATTAGAAGTGTCTACTGTGAGCTGCCCATGTGAAATATACATGAGAAGGAAACTGTCAAAGGAACTACGGTGCAGGGTATAGTCTGGTTCGTAGACAAAGTGTCCTGTGCAGACAGGATAGAAAAAGGTATTCTGGGCTGTGAGACTTGGTGTATACTGAAAATATTCTGAATGAGGGGCAATGAGGGATTCTAATGATTTCATAGGACGTTTCCTTTCGCAATATTTATCTATGTCCAGTATAACATATTAAAATAAAAACACGTATATGTGCATATAAAATATATTTTAAATTCAGACAGTAATGATTCTGCATAACAGCAATTTTTCTCAATAAAATCGCAATTCAGAATAATGTACTGCCATAACTATGGGGGTATACTGGAAGCATCAGAAAAACAGAAATGTAAAATGTGTCTGCGCAAGGTACGAGATAAAGTATTTGAATGTATGCAGGCTACGGGAAGGTATGGTGACTAATATGGGAGAAGTAAAAGTATGGGAAGAAAAGGTGAAAATTCCGACTTATGAGATAGGAGAACCACAGAAGAATCCTATTTTTCTGGAGAAGAGAGTATATCAGGGAAGCTGTGGTAAGGTTTATCCTTATCCTACTGTTGATACCATCAGTGACGTGAAAATGAATAAGGTATACAAGGCAGTTTATCTGGAAAACGAGTATATAAAGGTTATGATCCTCCCAGAGCTTGGGGGCAGGATACAGCGCGCTTATGATAAGACGAATGACTATGATTTCGTTTATTACAATCACGTGATCAAACCTGCATTGGTGGGATTGACAGGACCGTGGATTTCAGGAGGCATTGAATTTAACTGGCCCCAGCATCACAGACCGACAACTTTTCTGCCGGTAGATTATCTTTTGCAGGAGAATGAGGATGGCAGTAAGTCTGTGCTTTTGCATGATGTAGATCAGATGTATGGAACAAAAGGCATTACGAGAATTACTTTGTACTCACACAAGGCATATATTGAAATTATGGGTCAGCTCTATAACAGGACACCGATTCCACAGACTTTTCTGTGGTGGGCGAATCCGGCGGTAGCAGCCAATGAGTATACACAATCAGTATTCCCGCCTGATGTGCATGCAGTTATGGATCATGGAAAACGTGATGTATCCAGATTTCCTATTGCAACAGGAGTTTATTATAAGAAGGACTACAGCGAAGGTGTAGATATCTCCCGGTACAAGAATATTCCGGTGCCGACCAGCTATATGGCAGAGAAGTCCAGATATGATTTCGTAGGTGGATATGATTACAGTAAGGAAGCAGGATTGCTTCATGTGGCAGACCATCATATATCACCGGGTAAGAAGCAGTGGACCTGGGGATGCGGTGATTTCGGCAAAGCGTGGGATCGTAACCTGACAGATGAGGACGGACCTTATGTGGAACTGATGACAGGCGTTTATACTGACAATCAGCCGGATTTCACATGGCTTAAGCCTTATGAGGAAAAGACCTTTAAACAGTATTTCATGCCGTACAAGGCAGCAGGTGTAGTGAAGAATGCAACAATTGATGCTGCCGTAAATATGACCTGTACACAGGAAGGGGTAGAAGTCATTGTATACGCCACGGGAACGCATCTGGCTGATATCGAGCTTACTTATGATGGCAAAGTCCTTATGAAGGAAAAGAAAGTAATCTCACCCACGGATATTTATAAGAAAACATGTGTTATTAAAAATATCAAAGAAGAAACGAAACTGACGATCCGTGTTACGGAAGATGGCAGGGAGCTTGTATCATATACACCGGAGAGACAGGAGATACCGGAACTGCCAAAGCCGGCAGAGGCAATAGGAGAACCGCAGAGCATACAGACAGTAGAAGAATTGTATCTGGCCGGTCAGCATATTGAGCAGTATCGCCATGCTACCTATCTGCCGGATCCTTACTATTTGGAGGCTCTCAAACGTGATCCGGGTGATATCCGCACCAATAATGCATATGGTATGTTATTATTACGCAGGGGTAAATTTGCCCAGGCAAAACCATACTTTGAAAAGGCAATCGAGAGAATGACCAGAAGAAATCCAAATCCCTATAACAGTGAAGCCTATTATAATCTGGGACTGACACAGCTCTATCTGGAAGAAGAGGAGGCTGCCTATGACAGCTTCTTCAAGGCGACATGGAGTAATGAACAGCAGGAGATGGCATATTATTATCTTGCTGTATTGGATGCCAGACAAGCCCGTTTCGATCATGCATTGGATATGATAGAAAGAAGTCTGGTGAAGAACGGACACAATGTGAATGCAAGAGCATTGAAAGCATATATTCTCAGAAAGCTGGACAGACAAGAGGAAGCTAAGACACAGATTGCATCCAATCTGGAACTGGATGCGTTTGATTATGTATCGAGAGTTGAAAAAATACTGCTTACACAGGACGAAAAAGAACAAAATACTTTACATAATCTGCTTCGTGGATATGCAGAAAATTATCTGATGATTGCAAGAGATTATGCATTATTTGGCGCTTATAAAGAGGCAAATACGGTTTTGAAAGCTGTTTCCTGCAAAAACCAGTTAATTGGTTTCTATCAGACATATATTTTACATAAAATGGGAGGGGAAGAGGCAGCCACTGTCATGGCATCGGCTGCTGAGAGGTTAAGTCCGGATTATAACTTCCCGAATAAACTGGAAGATATTGTAGTGCTAAGATATGCAGTAGAAGAGTATCATGCGGGAATGGCAGCCTATGCACTTGGTAATCTCTATTATGACAGATTGTGCTGGGAAGAGGCGGTTCCCCTTTGGGAGATGGCAAGAGAACAATATCCGGATTATCCTACAGTACACCGTAATCTGGCTCTGGCTTATTACAATAAATTACAGGATACTCAAAGAGCAAAAGAAGAACTGGAATATGCATACCACTTGGATCCGTCAGATGCCAGAGTATTTCTGGAATTGGATCAGTTATATAAGAAACTTGGAATCGGTTATGAAGAAAGACTGGCGTACTTTGAAGAACATAGAGAGATCATAGCAACCAGGGATGATCTGTATATCGAATACATTACTCTCTATAATATGACAGGACGATATGAAGAAGCCCTTAAAATGATCATGGAACATCACTTCCATCCATGGGAAGGCGGCGAAGGTAAGATCACGACACAATATACGCTGGCACTTCTGGCACTGGCAAGAAAGGCTCTGGCAGAACAGGAGGCAAAACAGGCAGAAGAACTGCTTCGCAGGGCTTTGGTTTATCCTGATAACCTGGGCGAAGGTAAGCTGGAGGGGACAAAGGACAACCACCTCTATTATTATCTGGGAGAAGCCTTGCA
>CAYRAW010000120.1:0-8812 GCA_964422225.1 uncultured Roseburia sp. | reverse complement strand
AAGGCCTGCTATAGCCTCTAAGAGCTCCTTTTGTCCACAGCCAGATATACCTGCAATACCCAGGATTTCCCCACTGTTTGCAGTAAAGGACACATTATCAAGCTTGATAATTCCTTCTTCGCTACGCACAGTCAAGCCCTTTACCTCGATACGTGGCTTTGGATCTACCGGGTCAGGTCTTTCAATATTCAACGTTACTGCATGACCTACCATCATATTTGTCATTTCCGTGACATTCGTATCCTTAGTTGCCATACTGTCAATGTACTGTCCATTTCGAAGTACTGCTACACGGTCAGAAAGTGATTCTACTTCATGCATTTTATGTGTGATGATAACAATGGCTTTTCCATCATCTCTCATCTTTCGTAATACACGGAACAGCTTCTCCGTCTCCTGTGGAGTCAATACTGCTGTCGGTTCATCCAGGATCAGAATATCTGCACCACGATACAATACCTTTACAATCTCTACCGTCTGTTTTTGCGAGACAGACATATCATAGACCTTCTGTTTCGGATCTACATCAAACCCATACTTTGTACAGATTTCTTCAATTTTACGGGAAGCTCCCTTAATATTGAGCTTTCCTTCCAGTCCCAGAATAATGTTTTCTGTTGCAGATAATACATCGATCAGCTTAAAATGCTGATGAACCATACCAATTCCCAGATTGAATGCATCTCTGGGGGACTTGATCACTTCTTCTTTTCCATTAATATAGATCTGTCCCTCATCCGGGAAATAAATACCTGCCAGCATATTCATCAGAGTTGTCTTACCACTGCCGTTCTCTCCTAGCAGTGCCAGGATCTCACCCTTATAAATATCCAGATTTACCTTATCATTGGCAATTACAGATCCAAATGTCTTGGTAACATTTCTAATTGAAACTGCGGCTGTTTTGGTTTCCATCATTTGTTTCCTTTCCATATAGAAAGAGGGCAGCGCGGCGATAATCGCTGTGCCGCCCTCTGCAATTGTATACAAGCTTAATTGCAAGGCTTCTTATTTAAATTAGAATGCCTGATCCAGAAGAGTGATTCCATCAATCTGTACATTGAAGTAAGGAGCTGAACGGAATCCTTCACCTGATTCATGGAAATATCCATCCAGTACTACTTCATGATCCGGTGTATAGTCAGGATCTGTATCAATATCTGCCTCATAGCTGGTCAGAGTCTCTCCACCTACAGTAAATGTAGAGGTATCAAATGTATGTACTTTACCTGCGATCAGATCAGCCTTGGCTGCATCGATTGCTTCCTGTGTACCTTCTGCTGCTGCAGAACCAAGATCTGTCAATACTACAGATTCTGTTTCCAGAGAACCACACCAGTCTGTGTCAATAGGAGTACCATTTGCTACGCAGTTAATGGCATATTCAAAGTATGGCTCCCAGTTGATTCTGGAGGATACGATAAATGTATTAGGGCATGCACTTTCTGTGCTTCCGTTGTAAGATACATTCGGAACACCTGCTGTTTCACAGGCTGTAGGAGCACCCATGGAATCTGCGTGCTGACTGATCAGTACACAACCATCCTGGATCAGTTTATTAGCGCCTTCCTTTTCTGCTGTCTCATCATACCAGGAACCTGTAAAGGTAACTTCCATAGTAACAGAAGGGCATACAGAACGTGCACCCAGGAAGAAAGATGTATAACCTGAAATAACTTCTGCGTAAGTATAAGCACCAACATATCCCATTTTAGCCTGGTCTTCTGTAATATCACCATTTGCGATCATTTCATTGATCTTCATGCCTGCTGCGATACCAGCCAGATAACGTCCATCATAGATAGATGCAAATGCATTGTGATAGTTGTCCAGATTCTCTGTATGAGCCTTAGTACCTGTTGCATGGCTGAACTGAATATCCGGATATTCCTTAGCTGCCTCGATTACATAGTCTTCATGACCAAAGCTGTCTGCAAAGATAAAATTGCATCCTGCATCAGCAAGTTCACAGGCTGCTTCATAACATTCCTGACCTTCAGGGATATTTGTCTTAGTCACACACTCTACACCAAGCTTCTCGCATGCTTCCTTAGCTGCATTCATGAAGTTCAAATCATAAGTAGAGTTCTCATCATGCAGGAAAATAAAACCTGCCTTTAAACCGGCAGTTGCTGCTGTTGCATCTGTTGTAGTTGCAGCAGTATCTCCTGTCTGAGTATCTCCTGAAACTGTTGTTTCTGTGTTTGCTGCTGCCTCTGTGCTTGCAGTAGAATCAGCGGCTGCACCACATCCAGCCAAAGCACTGACTGTCAAAGCCATAGCTGCTAGTAAACTTACGACCTTTTTTTTCATAATCTTTCCTCCTGTTTTTTATCAGACAACAATGAGCGAAAAAGGGGTAGTATGACTACTACCATACGACCCCTTTGTTTGCTCTCAACAATAGTCAGTATACGCATCTGCAGCTATCCTTGTCAAGAGAAGATAAAAAATTTATAAAATTTATTTAAAATAATAAAAATTAATTTGTGCTACTTGTCTGAAGGTGCACCATATTGGCATAGATTCCATTTTGTGCGAGCAGTTTTGCCGGATTTACTTTGGAGATATCCTTGCCACCCAGTGTGATCTTACCTCCATCAGTATCCCAGAATCTGGCAACCAGCTTGGAAACCGTTGATTTACCACCACCGGAAGGTTCGATCAATGCTGTAACTTTACCCTGTTTTGCTGTAAAGCTGATATCTGAAAGTACCCGCCCTCTTCATAGGAAAACCTGACATTGGAAAAAGTCAGCACATCCAGCTTACCTTCATATAGAAGTGTTGCACCGGCCAGAGCCACTGTGCCGATTCCAAATCGAAGCAGACAAGTCGCTGTAATAACATAAACGGAAGTTCCCAATTCTGCCCTGAAACTTTCCTTTTCCAGATCAACGATTTTCTTTTTCAATCCATCCAGATATGGATTCTTCTCTGTTCACTCTCTCTCTATGTAGTAAAGTAAGAGGAATTATACTGGAAATAATATACGACTCCAAGTAAAATCAGTAACGCAATACATCCTATGATATAAGCAGTTCTTCTGCCGGAGGGAATCTCTCCATTGATGAGATCTGCTGCCAGATAATACATAATGGCAACCGGTGCCATAAGCATAAGGTTCTGCAAAGTTGTTATCAATGTACATTTTACAAAGTCAACTGCGCCCTTTTGCGTAAGCGCATATCTTTTCATTAATCTTGCTATCATGATCACTGTCTTGTTCTTACTGATCTCTGTGAATGCCTTCTGAACCAGTGCTTCATTCTCCGGATCAGCAAAAACTGTCGCCTCATCCAGAATAACGATCGGTGCATCCTTTAGAATTGCTCTTGCAATGGCAATTCTTTGTGTCTCACCACCAGACAGATAGATGCCCTTGGTTCCAAGCATCGTATCAACACCCTGTGGCAGCTTTGCAATAATGTCATAACCCTTATAACCTCCTGCATATTTCATCAGCCTCTATGTCAACTGTTAATTTGCTTTCTTATCACAGATCTTAGTTCTGCTACATTTCCTCTGTATACCATACCATCCATTCCACACGATCTGCCTGCATTTATATTCGATACGGAATCATCAATAAAGAAACATTCCTCCGGAGTCAGTCCAAACATATGGAACATATCTTCAAATGCCCGCCTGTCTGGTTTGATCAGACCTCGCTCACAGGACACCCATATGCCATCCATATAGGAAATAGACTTGATATAACGGAAAAACTTTTTATACAGGAAACTTACATTGGACATGAGATAGAGCCTATAGCCATGATTTTTTAATTCCAGTATCAGTTGTTCCATTTCGGGGTTTGGATCGTTGATCTGCCTGAAATTTGCCACAAACTTCCTGATCCTCTCATCCTGCTTATGCTGATACTGCTCACAGAATATCTGACATGCCTCTTCTATGTCCAGTCCTCTGTCCATTTCGATCCAGGTATTGCTTTTTGTCATTTCCTGATATAATGTAAACTCCGTCTCAGAATGAGAAACTGATTTCATATATTCTGTCATTGTGCTTTTAGGAAGCACACCACCCATATCAAAAATAAAATTTTTTATCATATAATTCCTTCATTTCCTTTATCATTGTATGTACTTTATTCTGAATCTCTTCCGGCTCGATCACCCTGGCATAAGGACCATAGGACAATATATAATCATAAAACCAGCTCTCCCTGGCATTTGGTATCGTACAGACCAGCCCTTCCTTGTGCTCAACAATGGCAGAAGTCGGCAGCTCATCATATATGCGATATGCCATACATTTCTGCACCAGAATTTTCACGGCAAAGGCAGGCTCTTTTATAAGATAATGTCTGGGTTCTTCTTTTGGCAGAACCACAGGGTCAAATCTCTCCTCCAGAACAGTAAGATGCGCCATCCTGTGTAATTTAAAATAGCGAAAATCCTGTCTTTTCTCACAAAATCCATACAAATACCACGCCTGCGCCCGAAATACCAGTTTACAGGGGCGTATCGTCCGAAACTCCGGGATTCCTTTTTTCATATAATCAAAGGAAAGCTTCTTATGCGACAGAATCGCGCCTTTTAACTGGCGAAATCTATCCTGGTCAAAATTACCTTCATTCCATGTGTCCAACTCTATCTCGATCCAGTCTTGCGCTACCTCACCAAAGAAATCCTCAAGGCGGCTAAGAGCCTGCTTCTCATCATCATAGGCAACCGTCCCCAATACTTTCATGGAGGACAAAATGCTGCTTTTCTCTTCTTCCGTCAGGACTTTCTTATTTAATACAAATCTAAAAATTCAGGCAATGCAATCTACGCATTGCCTGAATTCATATATCAAACAGTGACATTTGTTCGTATTTTTCAGGGAACTCATGAAGATACTGAAAACACTCTTTGATCTGATACATCATGCCATTTTTGACACATACTTCCTTAAAAATCCCTAACAGCTTCTCATTATTGGGACTTGGAATATCATATGCATTTCCATAGGTTCTGATATATTTATTCTTTACACCCGGAAAATGTTTATCCAATGCTTTATAAAAATACTCTCTGTCACCGTCCCTCAATGTAACTCCCATTCCAAAGCATATAATGCCTTTTACTCCCGCTTTTACACAATACTCAAGGATTCCCCTGATATTTTCTTCTGTATCATTAATAAATGGCAATATAGGAGTAAGCCATACAATAGAAGGGATTCCAGCTTCCTTAAATTGCAGCAGAGCTTTAAAACGTTCTTTGGTTGTGGAAACATTTGGTTCCAGTATCTTGCAGAGCGTTTCATCATAGGTCGTCATTGTCATCTGGACAACTGCTTTGGTTTTGTCATTAATTGATTTTAACAAATCCATGTCTCTAAGTACTCTGGTTGATTTTGTCTGAACTGCTACACCATATTCGTATTGATCTATTAACTCCAGACACTTGCGGGTAAGTTTCAGACTTTCTTCTATATGAAGATAGGGATCACACATAGCCCCTGTCCCGATCATGCATTTTTTTCGTTTAGATTTTAATGCCTTTTCCAAAAGCTGTGGTGCATTTATCTTCACTTCAATGTCTTCAAATTCGTGCGTAAAACCATAGCACCTACTCCTGCTGTCACAATAAATACACCCATGTGTACAGCCACGGTAAATATTCATACCATTATTACTGGAAAGTATTCCTTTTGCTTCTACAAAATGCATCCCCTTCACGCTTCGCTTTCTTCAATATTAAAAGTGTTTTTATTATAGCACTTTTAATACGCCAACTGTATGTCATATTTATTATGATATTTTCTTATATGCCAAATGGTTTTGTACTATTTTGTTTCATATCCTGCCAGCCAGCTTCGGTATACATTCTGTTCCATTCTGTATAACTCTTATATTCAATCGTGTCTTACTCGTTCCTTCATCACTATGATAAACTGATCATCCATTTACGCTTTCTGAAAATGACAAGTGATACAACCAGCCTGAATATTTCTTCTGTGGTAAGCAATGTGTATACACCCACGATTCCCCATTGGAATACATATGCAGCAAGCAAACACAAAGGAATTCCAATACACCATGTGCCAATAATATCAATGATCATTATGATCTTGGTATTTCCACCACTTCTTATGATACCTCCACCAAGGATCATATTTTCAACCTTGATCGGAGCATACAAAGCAAAGACAACAAGAAGAATTTTTCCAAGTTCTTTTACGTTGTGATCCACACGATACAATCTGGTATATTCTCCCGCCAACAATATCAGCATTGCCGATACAAACACTGCACCTATTAACCCCGCGATCATAATTTTCTTGGATTCATTATATGCATTATCATACTCTTTCTTTCCAAGTCTCTTACCAACCATAACACCGGCCGCAGCTGACAAACCGCTCAATGCGCCTACAATAAGTCCCTGAATCGGGCACGTAAGAGTGTAAGCTGCAAGGTTTGCGGTGCCAAGATGACCATACACTGCAGACTCCACATTCTGTCCCAGACTCCAAAGAAACTCACTGACCAGAATCGGCATGATCATAATAAGATAATCTCTAATGGTAATCTTCTTGAAACGCGGTGACAATATTGGTTTATCCCCATCCCTTTTAACACAAATAACAAATCCAATAAAAATAAACAATAAATTAAACACCTGCGAAACAAACGTGGCAATCGCTGCACCTTTTATCCCCATAGACGTAAATCCAAGTTTTCCAAATATCAGTACATAATTAAGTCCTGTATTTACAGCTACAGCCCCAAAACTTGCTAAAAATGGTATCGTTGCATGCTCCTTACAGCGCAGCCACGCGGATAAAACGGTACTTATTGCCATTGGAATATATGAAAATGCCACAATTCGAAAATATACCGCACCTACGTTTATAATACTTATATCTTTAGTATATAACCCAAGAATCTGTGCCGGGAAAATTCCTGATGCAAACAAGAACAATGCAGATATTATAATTCCAAAAATGAGACTGACATCAAAACTGCTCCAAGCCTCTTTAGCATCATCTGCTCCGATAAACTGTGCTATTAATATCCCTGCGACAGTGCTTACCGCACCAATCACCACTGAAAAAATCAAAGAAAAATTACCACATAGTCCAACTGCTGATATATTAGCCTCTCCCAGCTGACCAATCATTATCTGGTCAATGATTGAAAATGATGCCTGCAGCATGCTTTGCAATGTAACAGGAATCGCTATTTTGCATAATGATTTTATAAACTCTGACATTATAGTTTCCTCGTACTTTCCCTTTTTATAAGTTCTACCGGAAGAATGATTTCGGCATCGCAATTTCTTCCGTCACGCATTGCCTCTATACATTCTATTGCAGTTTTTGCCCTGAGTGACGCATCCTGGTGAATCGTAGTCAGAGCCGGGCTGCTTTCTCTGCTTGCCATATTATCATCGAAACCGATTATCTGCATCTCTTGTGGGATTTGAAGACCCCTTCCTTGCAAAAAACGCATAAACTCAAGTGCATAATAATCAGATACTGCAAAAATTGCAGTAATGCTACAATTTAAAAATTCTGAGAATTTTACCTGATAAAAGTGCAATCTTTCCTTTTCTGTATTTGGGATCTGCCAGATCAAAGTCTCACCTGGTGCAAAAGCTTCACAAAAACCGTCAAGTCGTTCTTTGTCCATGCATATATAATTGTCCGATATGCACAATGCTTTTTTATGTCCCAGCTCTTTGAAGTATTTTCCTGCCTGATAACCTCCATCATAGTGATCAATTACAAGATTAACAACTTTTGAACATTTTTCAAAATATCCATCATATACAACAAAGGATATCCTCATCTGATTTCGAAGCTCTTCATAATCGGCTTCACAAAACCCCATGAGAATCAGACCATCCATATTCCACATTGAAGCGAAAACCGGGATTTCACTGATATCTGCTGTTATTTTTATCATCAGAAAATATCCTTTTTCATTTACCTCGTGAGAAAGGGCATTTAATGATGACATTACAAATCCATCTTCTAAAACCCTGCCCTCATACTTAACATGGTCATTTATCACCACTCCAATGATTCTTGAATTATTTCTTGCAAGCAAAATACCTGCCATATTAGGGATATATCCTGTCTTTTCAAGCTCCTGCTGGACTCGTTTTACTGTTTCGTCCGAAATTTTGCTGGTTTTACCATGAATCACTTTTGAAACAGTCGCTGTACTAAGCCCTAATGCATCTGCGACATCCACGATCCGAACCCTGTTCTGTACCATATCCATTCCTTCTTTTTCCCGATATTCTATTTAAATAGTATAATAGAAATACGGATTTTACAAAGGTTAAACGCATACCCCATTACAAAATTCAAAACTGATTTTTGTAACATTTTACTATATTAAGAAAAATAACTACAGAAATTCAACATGCATGAGGTCAAAGTGAAAACCTTTGTGCAGCCGATTTAATTTGATTAGACTGGCCAGCATGTTCTCTTGACACCCGGCTGTCAGCATTTGTCCAGTTGAGAGCATCATCCGTATAGGGTTCTGTTGGTTCTATTTCAAATATGTCACCGCCTGTAATTTGTACGATTTTCTCAGCAACATTTTTTGTATTTCCTGTAGCAGAATAATAAACAACCTCGATTTTCATTTCAAAATAAAGTATAAAGAAAACGAGCCCCCATGGCATCCTTAAATTTTCCTTCTTTTGTCATAGCTGTAATCAGCTTTGCAAGCATATCATCAATCTGTGACTGCTCGCTGTTGCGTCGAAAAGTACACTTGTGCCCGGTAGCATTCTCTTTTGCATCATCATAATATTTCTTTCTCATTTGTCCGCCCCTTTCTG
>CAYRAW010000119.1:0-8824 GCA_964422225.1 uncultured Roseburia sp. | reverse complement strand
TTTTTGAATATGTCCTTTACGTGGCACGGTTCTTCCCTCCTTAATTATTGAATGGCTTACGCCATTGCTTGATTAAATCAACGGTACTCACATTTTAAAACTTGTGTTCGCGCGGTTTTCTATTTTAATAAGGTATTAAATCAGAATCCCAACACTAATTAGTTTCTGTGGTACAAGGTAAATGAATCAATTATTTACCTGCCTTAGGTCTCTTTGCTCCGTACTTGGAACGAGCCTGCTTTCTGTTAGCAACTCCTGCTGTATCAAGTGTACCTCTGATGATGTGGTATCTTGTACCAGGTAAGTCCTTAACACGTCCGCCTCTGATAAGAACAACACTATGCTCCTGTAAGTTGTGACCTTCTCCCGGGATGTAGCTTGTTACTTCGATTCCGTTTGAAAGACGAACTCTGGCAATCTTTCTAAGAGCTGAGTTAGGCTTCTTAGGTGTTGCTGTCTTAACTGCTGTACAAACGCCTCTCTTCTGAGGAGCAGATGTATCTGTAGCTTTCTTCTTTAAGGAGTTGTATCCTCTCTGAAGTGCAGGTGCAGTTGACTTCTTAACTGATTCCTGACGTCCTTTTCTTACTAATTGGTTAAATGTTGGCATTCTTTTTCACCTCCTGTAATTCTAAATCAATGCCAAACGGACAGCATACGTTCTATACGCATGCTAGATTATTATACTTTCATCATTTTCAAAAGTCAATAAATTTTTCTCTAAAAACTCTCAAAATCTGTGTAAAGTTTTTATATCTTTATAATATAATAGCTATACTTTTTTCTTTCTTCATATTATAATATAGTAAAATAAGAAATTCGGAAAGGCGATGTGAATATGAAAAAGAACATTCTATTAGCTTCGCTGTTTTCCATTGGTTCTATACTTCTTATGTCGTGCTCGCAAAATGGAACAGTCGATACTGTCGGTCAACAAATAAATCTGAATGAAGAACCTGTTGCTTTTTCAGAAGGTTCTGCGCTTTCAGGGACACGTGATAATACTCCTGTATGTCTGACTCCTGTTGCATCAGGCAAAACGGCATACTCCAATTCTCTGGCAGCAATAGATGCATCCAATACTGCTGAAGGATATGTCATGGTCAATTATAAAGGCACGAATCCCAAAGTCAAACTGCAGGTCACAGGTCCCGACACAGTTACATATACCTACAATCTGCATGGCGGATATGAGACATTCCCATTATCAGCAGGTTCAGGAACTTATAAAATCTCTGTATATGAAAATGTAACGGGCAATCAATACTCTACTGCATTATCACAGACTATTTCTGTACAGATCACTAACCAGTTCGGTCCTAATCTGTACCCCAATCAGTATGTAAATTTTAATGACAAAAGCCAAGTCGTAGCTGAAGCCGTGAAATTATCAGAGAATTGCAGCTCAGATCTGGATGTCGTTACCAAAATATATAATTACGTTACTTCTAATATTTCCTATGATCACAATAAAGCAGCTACTGTGCAAAGCGGCTATACTGCTGATGTAGATCAGATCATGGCATCCGGTACCGGTATTTGTCTGGATTATTCTGCAGTCATGGCAAGCATGCTCAGAAGCCAGGGCATTCCGACCCGGCTTGAAGTTGGCTACGCCGGTACTGCTTATCATGCATGGATCAGTACCTATATCACGGATATTGGCTGGGTAAATGGGATCATAGAATTTGACGGTACGAGCTGGTCCTTAATGGATCCGACTTTCGCTGCTAATTCCAGTGAATCCGCTCTTAAAAGTTTTATCGGAAACGGCAGCAACTACAAAACAAAGTATGTTTACTGATTATTTATGTTTGTAAATGGGGACTAATATGAAAAAAACAAAAATGCTGACTCATACAGAGCTTGCTTCCTTCTGTGGGGAGCTGGCTCTGCTTCTTCCTGCCGGAATCACACCTTATGATGCTATTTTATGCATGCAGGAAGATTCTTCATCGCCACAGGTCAAAAAGCTTCTTGAACAAATTGCCACTTCTCTGCGTGAGGGTCTTTCTTTTTATGAAGCCCTGTCTGCTGTCAAAGTTTTTCCTGACTATATGACATCCATGATCATGCTGGGTGAACAATCCGGTAATCTGGATATTATTGTGCGCAAACTGGCAGCATACTATGATCAGCAATGTTCTATTGCCTCTTCCATCAAAAGTGCCATCAGTTATCCTCTTATTATGATCATTCTAATGCTTTTCATTCTGATTGTCCTCTTAACTAAAGTGCTTCCTATCTTTCAGCAGGTATTTATCCAGCTTGGAAGCGATCTGTCATCCGTTTCAAGAAGGCTTATGTCTCTTGGTACCCTGATACGTTCGATATCCATTGGTCTGGTTATTCTTATCATGCTTGCGGCTGTTTTTATTTTTATCGTTTCCTTAAATAACTCCGGCAAAAAGAAACTGACACATTTCCTGCATAATTTCACACTGACCCGCAGCTTTTACCTTGGCATTGCCTATAGTCGTTTTGCAGGTGCACTTGCCATTGTATGTGCCGGAGGCATTGATATCTATGAAGGTCTGATCCTCGCCGGGAAACTGGCCGGGAACGAACTGATGGATGATAAGATCAGACAGTGCAAGGATAGTCTCAGACGCGGCGATGATCTGCCAAACGCAATGAAAGAATCCTCAATTTTTCAGACAAAGGAACTTAGAATGCTTCAGGTCGGTTATCGAAGCGGCAACACCGATACTGTTTTTGATACCATATCGACACGCTATGAAGAAAAGACGATATCCCATCTGCAAAAAATCATTGGAGCGATCGAACCTACTCTGGTCATTCTTTTTTCCCTTATGGTGGGGCTGATTCTTTTATCCGTCATCATGCCTCTAATTGGCATCATGTCATCCATAGGATAAAGGAGGGTGTAATGGATCGTTTTTCTCCGCATTCAACAATAACTTTTCATAAAATATGGCTTATTTTATCATCAGGGTTCATGCTGATCTTTATTATTTGCATTTTAAAGGGCATCTATACGATTGATGGGTCAACTGTTGATGAACAGACCAAAAGCCTCGAAACTGCGATTCGGCGAAGTGTCGTGCAGTGTTATGTAGTCGAAGGGACCTATCCACCTGATCTGGATTATTTAAAAGAGCACTATGGCATTACCTATGATTCGAATCGGTATTACGTAGATTATACAGCCATCGGTTCTAATCTGATGCCGGATATTACAATTATCCCGCTTAATGACCATTAATTATCAGAAAGGAGATTTATTATGCATCATGATCATAAACATATGATCGATATTTTGTTTGTTCTGTCTCTTTTCTGTGTTTTCGCAGTATCGGCAGTGGTTGTTATTTTATTTGGCGCAAATATATACCGGTCTACAGTCTCTCACATGGATCATAATTACACACAGCGTACTTCTATTGCATATATTACGGAAAAAATCAGACAGTCTGATGAAAGTGGAGCTCTACAGCTTCGAACCGAAAATAATACACCGGTACTTATGCTTACTTCAGTCATAAACGACATCCCCTATGCAACCTCTCTCTATGAATTCAATGGATGGTTGTATGAGCTTTTTGCCCGGACAGATATTGAGCTGCCTCTGGATGCCGGACAGCCTGTTATGGAAGTCTCCTCTCTTAGCTTCAAAGAGATTTCACCATCCTTGCTTAGTGTATCGATCACCGATTCCACTGGCGAAGCAGAAACTATCTATGTCAGTATACATAGTGATTCGGAGGCTGCCCATGAATAACTCATCTAAATCCAGTCTGTTCCTGATAGAGCTTATTTTATCTATTTTCTTTTTTATTATTGCCATGGCTGTATGCCTACAGTTATTTGTAAAAGCCCATACTCTGAGTAATGCTACAATTTCTATGAATCATGCTGTTTTATGGACACAGAATCTGGCAGAAATCTTTCTTGGAAGCAATGGAAATTATGATGAGGTTAAAGCCATTTATTCGGAATCAGACTGTATTTCATCAACCGGACTTAATCAAAAGACTAATCTTTTACTGTTATTTGATGAAAATTGGGAGGTTGTAACGCAAACTGATTCTGCCAGATATATTGTTCTTTCCAAATATTCGTCCAATGATGATTATGCCTATGAAGATATTTATGTTGCTTCCTATCGGTTATTACCGGATATTATAGACCAGACCATAGACAATGATAAGCTGATCCATCATATTCAGGTCAAAAAATACATTCGTCATTTCTGATCATTGCTGCTCTATTTGCAGAAAGGAGTTTTTATGTCCAAAAAAGATAATTTTCCATTAAATATCGGTATGTCATCTATTCTCCTGATTTTTGTTGTGCTCTGCCTGATATCATTCAGTATCTTATCTATTGCCAGTGCTAATGCAGATAAAAAACTCAGCCAGAAAGTACTTAATCGCTCCACTGCTTATTATAATGCCTGCAACCAGGCAGAAGACACGTTGAAAAATATTGATTCCGAACTTACTAAAGCGTATACAGATTCAGCCGATGAAGAATCCTATCTTGCCCTTGTGTCTTCTTACGAAAACACTTATGAATTTCCAATTTCCGATCTGCAGTCTCTACAAGTCAGATTAAATTATATTTATCCAAAGACTGCCTGGCAAAGCTGTTATGAAATTGCTTCCTGGAAAGTAGTAACCTCGCAGGAACTTGAATACGATGAACAACTGCATGTTATTCCCTGATTGATCTACTTAACCTAAAAAAGAGTACTGCCACAATGAGCAGTACTCTTTCTAATTTGTTATTATTCTGAATCTGAAACAGTAGTTGTTTCTACTTTATCCTGAACATCTGCGCCTAATTCTTCATCATCGCCAAAGTCAATTTCATCATCAAAATCAACTGTATCATTTAAGTCCTTATCGCAATCCAGTTTAACGTTACGGTATCTCTTCATACCAGTTCCGGCAGGAATCAGCTTACCGATAATAACATTCTCTTTCAGACCGATCAGTGGATCGATCTTACCCTTAATTGCAGCTTCTGTCAGAACCTTGGTTGTCTCCTGGAAGGATGCTGCTGATAAGAAGGAATTCGTTGCCAATGCAGCCTTAGTGATACCAAGAATAATATCCTTAGCTTCTGCTGGCTGTTTACCCTCTGCGATCAGTTGTTCATTAATATCTTCCAGCTCAAGTCTGTCAACCAGAGTACCTGGCAATAATTCTGTATCACCACTGGTTTCAACGCGTCTCTTCTTTAACATCTGACGTACGATAACTTCGATATGCTTATCTGCGATATCAACACCCTGTAAACGATAAACTCTCTGTACTTCACGAAGCAGGTAGTTCTGTACTGCTTCAATCTTACGGATTTCAAGTAAATCATGAGGATTTACACTACCTTCTGTCAGTTCATCACCAGCTTCCAGTACTGCGCCATCCGCAATCTTAATACGTGAACCATAAGGAATCAGATATGTTTTCTCGTTGATGCCATCAGATACGATGATCTCACGTTTCTTCTTTGTATCTTTAATTGTTGCTGTACCACCAAACTCAGCAATGATTGCAAGTCCCTTAGGTTTTCTCGCTTCAAAAAGTTCTTCTACACGGGGAAGACCCTGTGTAATATCATCACCAGCGACACCACCACTATGGAATGTTCTCATAGTAAGCTGTGTACCAGGTTCACCGATAGACTGTGCAGCAATAATACCAACTGCTTCACCGATCTGTACAGGTTCTCCTGTTGCCATGTTGGCACCGTAACATTTAGCACAGATACCTACATGTGATTTACAGCAAAGAATATTTCTGATCTTAACTTTCTCAATAGGGTTGCCTGTAGCGTCTACACCCTTGCTCATGATCTTAGATGCTCTGCTAGGTGTGATCATATGGTTCTTCTTAACTAGTACGTTACCTTCTGCATCATAGATATCTTCACAGGAATATCTGCCTGTAATACGATCCTTCAAACCTTCGATTGTTTCCTTACCATCCATGAATGCAAATACTTCCATTCCTGGAATTTCGTCCTTGCCCTCTGAACAGTCAATCTCACGAATGATCAGATCCTGACAAACATCAACCATTCGACGTGTCAGATATCCGGAGTCGGCTGTACGAAGAGCGGTATCGGACATACCTTTTCTAGCACCGTGTGCAGACATAAAGTACTCCAATACATCAAGTCCTTCACGGAAGTTAGATTTGATAGGCAACTCAATTGTACGACCTGTTGTATCAGCCATCAGACCACGCATACCTGCCAGCTGTTTAATCTGCTGGTTGGAACCACGGGCACCGGAGTCAGCCATCATAAAGATGTTATTATACTGATCCAGACCATTCAGCAGTGTCTGAGTCAGCTTATCATCTGTCTCTTTCCATATTTCTACTACTGCTTTATAACGTTCTTCCTCTGTCATCAGACCACGTCTGAAGTTCAATGTGATACGGTCTACAGTAGCCTGTGCATCTGCAAGCATCTGAGGTTTTTCAGCAGGCACTGTCATATCGGAAATGGATACTGTCATGGCAGCTCTTGTAGAATATTTATATCCCATAGCCTTGATGCTATCCAATACTTCTGCAGTCTTGGTTGCACCATGGATATTGATAACCTTTTCCAGAATCTGCTTTAAGCCCTTCTTACCAACATGGAAGTCAACTTCAAGAAGCAGATCATTCTCAGGCTTGCTTCTGTCTACAAATTCAAGATCCTGAGGCAGGATTTCATTAAAGATAAATCTACCAAGTGTAGACTCAACAATACCAGTCTTAACCTCACCATTCGGCATTGTCTTGTTGATTCTTACCTTGATTCTGGAATGTAACGTACAAGCTTTATTCTCATAAGCGAGGATTGCTTCGTTAACACTCTTAAAGTATTTACCCTCACCAATTGCACCAGGTCTTTCCTGTGTCAGATAGTAAATACCAAGAACCATATCCTGTGAAGGAACGGCTACAGGACCACCATCTGAAGGTTTCAACAGGTTATTCGGTGATAATAACAGGAATCGGCATTCTGCCTGTGCTTCCACTGAAAGAGGAAGATGCACAGCCATCTGGTCACCATCGAAGTCGGCATTAAAAGCAGTACATACAAGAGGATGCAGCTTAATTGCCTTACCTTCTACCAGAATAGGCTCAAATGCCTGAATACCCAGTCTATGCAGTGTCGGAGCACGGTTCAGCATAACCGGATGCTCTTTGATGACATCTTCAAGGACATCCCAAACAGTAGGATCAAGTTTTTCAACTAATTTCTTAGCATGTTTGATATTCTGTGAAATCTGTCTGGATACCAGTTCCTTCATAACAAAAGGTTTGAATAATTCAATTGCCATTTCCTTAGGAAGACCACACTGGTAAATCTTAAGTTCAGGTCCGACAACGATAACGGAACGGCCGGAATAGTCAACACGCTTACCTAACAGGTTCTGACGGAAACGTCCGGATTTACCCTTTAACATATCAGACAGAGACTTAAGTGCTCTGTTTCCGGGTCCGGTTACAGGACGACCACGTCTACCATTATCGATCAAGGCGTCAACTGCTTCCTGTAACATTCTCTTCTCATTACGTACGATGATATCAGGTGCACCTAACTCAAGAAGTCTCTTCAAACGGTTATTTCTGTTGATGATTCTTCTGTAAAGATCATTCAGGTCAGATGTTGCAAAACGTCCACCATCCAACTGAACCATAGGACGTAAATCGGGTGGGATAACAGGAACTGCATCAAGGATCATCCATTCAGGCTTATTACCGGAATTTCTGAAAGATTCAACAACTTCCAGTCTCTTAACGATTTTTGCACGCTTCTGTCCCTTAGTATTATCATTCTTAAGTTCAGCCTTTAATTCCTCACAGTCCTTATCAAGGTCGATAGCCTGAAGCAATTCTTTGATCGCTTCTGCTCCCATACCTACACGGAATCTCTTGCTTCCCCATTTTTCAACGTTATCCTGATATTCTTTCTCGGATAATACCTGCTTATATTCAAGATCTGTTTCCATTGGATCCAGAACGATATAAGAAGCAAAGTACAATACCTTCTCCAGAACCCTTGGTGTTAAATCAAGGATTAATCCCATACGGCTGGGAATACCCTTGAAATACCAGATGTGGGAAACAGGTGCTGCCAGTTCAATATGTCCCATACGCTCTCTACGAACGCTGGACTTGGTAACTTCTACACCACAACGGTCGCAGATAACACCTTTATATCTAATTTTCTTATACTTACCACAGTGACACTCCCAGTCCTTACTGGGTCCAAAGATTCTTTCACAGAATAGGCCTTCTCGTTCAGGCTTTAATGTTCTGTAATTGATTGTCTCTGGCTTGGTTACTTCGCCTCTGGACCATTCCCTGATCTTCTCAGGTGATGCAAGACCAATTTTGATCGCATCAAAGGTTATCGGCTGGTATGATTCATTTTTGTTCTCAGACATTTTGGCTCTCCTTCCAATTTATCATTGATTGGAAATGATGATTTTCTCGTTCCCAAATATAATTTCTTAGTCATCCAGAGAATCTGACGAATCGAAATCATCTTCGAAATCGTCTGCTAAGTTGTCATCCTCTTCCTCTTCTTCGTAGGAATCTACTAAATCCCCGCTGTTTGAATCGAATTCCTTCTTAGAATATCCGTCAAAGGATTCCTTACCATAGTCATACTTATTATCGCCTTCCATCTCGACACGGAAATCAGTATCACTGTAATCAACAGATTCCATAATCTCAACTTCATTGCGGTTCTCATCGTATACTTTGACATCAAGAGCCAGAGACTGTAATTCTTTCAGCAATACCTTGAAGGATTCAGGGATACCCGGTTCAGGGATATTCTCGCCCTTGAT
>CAYRAW010000118.1:0-8858 GCA_964422225.1 uncultured Roseburia sp. | reverse complement strand
AAATGTGATGAATTCACAACAACCGAATACGGCATTCCTTCCATGGTGCTTATGGAGCGTGCTGCTCTGGAAACCGCAAGACTTATCGTAAAAAGATACGGAACGGACATAAGTGTAGCAATTGCGGCAGGAAGTGGCAATAATGGCGGGGATGGTATTGCAATCGCACGGATTCTGCAGGAATCAGGAGTATCTGTTCAGGTGCATATGATAGGGGAAGAGGGAAAATGCACGCAGCAGACGAAGATACAGCTGGAAGCAGCCCGTAAATTAGGGATTCCCATACATTATGGCATGGATAATTATCTGTATGACGTAATTGTTGATGCTGTTTTTGGCATAGGTCTGTCGAGAAATATAGAAGGAAAATACAAAGAAGTTATAGAAGGAATAAATGAATCCCATGCAAAAATTATTGCGGCAGATATGCCATCAGGTATTCATACAGATACCGGGGCAGTGATGGGATGCGCCATAGAAGCAGATATCACAGTTACTTACGGGTATCGTAAGCTTGGACAGCTGTTATATCCGGGAACAGAATATGTGGGCGAACTTATCTGCGTACCAATAGGTATTCCTTTGCAGGCACTCGGCGATAAAAAGAATGGAATCGTAACATTTACCGGAAAAGATCTGAGGCTTCCCCAAAGAAGTCATTCAGGAAATAAGGGAAGCTTTGGTAAAGTCCTCATGGTAGCAGGTTCCAAAAGCATGGGAGGTGCATGCCAGCTTGCAGCCACCAGTGCTTTTCGCATCGGGGCAGGTATGGTAAGGGTATTTACTGCACAGGATAACAGAGAGAGTCTTTTGCGAAAACTCCCGGAGGCTATAATAGATACGTATCCGGATGAAGAAGATTCTGTATTTGGTTCCATAGAAAAAGAAATGCTTATAAAAGGAATAGAGTGGGCAGATATCATTGCGGTGGGTCCTGGATTGTCTGTATCGGAAAAAGCCGGAGAAATTTTAAAAACTCTTTTAGAATACAATCTGAAACCTATGGTAATTGATGCGGATGCGCTGAATCTTCTGGCAAAAGATCAGAACCTGATGCAGATGTTGGAATATGGACGAAATCCGGTACAAAGAGAAATTATCCTGACTCCGCATTTGGGAGAATTTGCAAGGCTTGTGCAGCATCCAATGACAGAAATTAAGGCAGATTTATTGGGATATTGCCGTTCCTTCGTGCATAAATATGATGTGACGCTTGTATGCAAAGATGCAAGGACAATAGTGGTGAAAAGACAAAAATACGCATATATCAATACAAGCGGCAATGATGGTATGGCTACGGCAGGTTCGGGTGATGTGCTGACAGGCATTATTACTGGATTACTGGCGCAGAAAATGGACAGTTATGAGGCTGCACTTATGGGTACTTATGTGCATGGTTTGGCAGGAGATATTGCAAAAGACAGGAGTTCGGCGTATTATATAATGTCGCAGGACATTATTTGGGCACTGAAATATTTAACAGAGGAATATAAGGAGGCAGACAACTCATGATGCATTATGACAGAGTCTGGGCAGAAATAGATTTAGATGCGATCGTCAAGAATATGACCGGTATAAAAAACAGAATAGGTAAAAATGTGAAAGTAGTTGCTGTCATTAAAACAGACGGTTATGGGCATGGTGCTGTACAGATAGCCCAAATCCTGGAAACGGATGAACAGGTCTGGGGATATGCAGTGGCAACAGCAGAAGAAGCTTTTTCGTTAAGGGAACATGATATAAGAAAGCCGATATTGATATTAGGTTATACATTTCCTTACAGCTACGAACAACTGATCCGGGAAGATGTCAGAATGGCAGTATTTATGGATGATGTAGCACAAAAACTTTCAGAAAGAGCAGTGCAGCTTGGTATAAAATGTAAAGTACACGTTAAGGTCGATACCGGTATGACAAGGATCGGAATCCGCCCGGATGACGAGGGACTGGCATTTGTTGACAGATTAAGTAAGTTACCTGGAATTGAGGTAGAAGGTATATTTACTCACTTTGCAACAGCAGACGAAAAAGATCGGACAAAAACACGTAAACAGTATGAATTATTCAAAATGTTCACGGATAGAGTAGAGAATGAACTGAAATTGCACGTTCCAATGAAGCATTGTGCGAATAGTGCCAGCATAGTAGAAATGCCGCAGATGCATATGGATGCTGTCAGGGCAGGAATTATTCTATATGGATTATGGCCATCACAGTCTGTAGAGAAGGACCATCAGATCGATCTGTATCCTGTCTTAAGCCTTAAGACCAGAGTTGTTTATGTCAAGACTGTTCCAAAGGATCAGGAGATAAGTTATGGAGGTACCTTTACAACAACGAGAGATACCAGAGTTGCTACTGTATGTATTGGCTATGGAGATGGATATCCAAGAAGCCTTTCTAATATAGGATATGTACTGATCAAGGGGCAAAAGGCAAGGATACTTGGAAGAGTCTGCATGGATCAGTTTATGGTAGATGTAACAGATATTAAAGGCAGAATCTGTATTGGTGATATTGTTACACTGATAGGCCGTGATGGAGAAGAAGAAATCACAATGGAAGAATTAGGAGACCTTTCAGGAAGGTTTAATTATGAGCTGGCATGTGATTTGGGCAAGAGAATTCCACGAATCTACAAGATAGATGGCACATTGATCAATGATTAGTTGAATAAACCGGCACCTTGCAGGTAAGACTAGGAACAGACAAACAGTCTTACATGAAAATGAGGTGCGAAAATGAGACGTGGAGATATCTATTATGCAGATTTAAGACCAGTTGTTGGCTCAGAGCAGGGAGGAGTACGGCCTGTTCTTATTATTCAGAATGATGTGGGCAATCGTCATAGCCCAACCGTAATCTGCGCTGCGATTACGTCCAGAATGAATAAGGCCAATCTGCCTACACATATTGAGTTAAATGCAGGTAATTATGATATGGTCAAGGACTCTGTAATTTTGCTTGAACAGCTTCGTACGATCGATAAGAAGCGTTTAAAAGATAAAATCTGTCATTTGGATTCACTGACGATGGAAAAGGTGAACAGAGCATTGGAAATATCCCTTGAACTTACATAAACAGTTTAGGGATAAGATATATTTTGCAGACCATTATATTGACGGATTCTGTGAGTAATGCTATATTAAATTATTATGGATTTAAAAAAGGAGTGAAATACATGGATGATGGCGGGGCTGCGGCCTGTACCATAGTTTTGTTTTTTGCGTTATTGCTTATAGAAGCGGTCTTATATGGCTTTAATAAAGCAATCTGTCTGATGAATGAGAAAGAAATAGAGAGGAAGGCAGAGGAAGAGAAGGATAAGAAGTCCATTGCTCTTTTTGAAATCATAAAGCGTTCCACAATTTATGTGAACTCCATTCAGATGATAACTACATTGATCGATTTAGTAATGGGTTGCTTTTATTTGCCTATATGGATCAGATATTTTACAGGATGGCTTAAGAAGCTGTCGTTCCTGCGTCAGACATCAGATGCAGGAGTACATAATATTGCAGTAATTCTTGCAACGGTATGCCTTATGTATGTACTGCTTACTTTTGGTACTTTGCTGCCAAGGAAACTTGCTCAGAAGTATCCTGATGCATGGGCTTATTTTTTCATTGGGCATATAGTCAGATTAAAAACCGTTTTATATCCGCTCACAGGAATTGTTGCGGTTTCTACGAATCTGTTGCTTCGCATGTTGGGACTTCGTACAACGGACGAGCAGTCAGATGTGACAGAAGAAGAAATTATTTCCATGGTCAATGAAGGACATGAACAGGGTGTTCTGGAAGCCAGCGAAGCGGAGATGATCACCAATATTTTTGAGTTTGGTGATAAAAAGGCAAGTGATATCATGACGCATCGAAACAGCATTATCGCGCTTGATGGCGAAATGCTTTTTAAGGATGCTTTGGTTCAGATGCTTACGGAGAGCAACAGCCGTTATCCTGTATATGAAGAGAACCTTGATCATATCATTGGCGTTTTATATCTGAAGGATGCCATGAGGCTTCATACGTCAGATGAGAGTCTGAACAGACCGATCGGTAAAGTTCAGGGACTTGTACGTAAGGCTGTCTTTGTACCGGAGACTAAGAATATTGACGATTTGTTCAAAAGCATGCAGTCACAGAAAAACCAGATGGTCATTGTAATGGATGAATATGGACAAACTTCCGGTTTGGTCACAATGGAAGATATCCTTGAGGAAATAGTCGGCAATATAATGGACGAATACGATGCTGATGAGGATCATATCAGAGAAAAGGGCAATAACGAATATATCATTGAAGGTATGACGAAACTTGAAGATCTGGAAGAACGTTTTGGAATTAATTTTGGCGAAAGCGAATTTGAGACTTTAAATGGTTATCTGATATCTAAACTGGATCGAATACCGGACGAGGATGAAAACAGTGAGGTCAGTGTCGACGGCTACAAGTTTAAGATATTGAGTGTTGAAAAGAACGTAATCCAGTCAGTGCTTGTGACAAAATTGCCGGAAACAGAAAAAGTGCAGACTGAAGAAGAGGAAAAAATTAATTGATTTTTAGAAAAGGTAGGAGAATAGGAAATGTCAGGACATTCAAAATTTGCAAATATCAAACATAAGAAAGAAAAGAATGATGCAGCGAAGGGTAAAGTTTTTACTATTATTGGACGTGAGATTGCTGTAGCGGTAAAGGAAGGCGGTCCAGACCCTAATAATAACTTTAAGCTTGCACAGGTTATTGCCAAGGCAAAGGCAAACAATATGCCTAATGATACAATTGAAAGAGGTATCAAAAAGGCAGCAGGTGATGGTAACGCAGTTAACTATGAACATGTTACCTATGAAGGCTATGGACCTAACGGTATTGCTATTATCGTAGAGGCTCTTACAGATAACAAAAACAGAACAGCAGCAAATGTAAGAAGTGCGTTTACCAAGGGAAACGGCAGTATTGGAACGCAGGGATGTGTATCTTTTATGTTTGATGAAAAAGGTCAGATCATCATTGATAAGGAAGAATGCGAAATGTCTGCAGATGATCTGATGATGATCGCGTTAGATGCTGGGGCAGAAGATTTTTCTGAAGAAGAAGACAGCTATGAAATTTTAACAGCACCTGCTGATTTTGATGCTGTATACAAAGCCTTATCTGATAACAACATTTCTATGGCAAGTGCGGAAGTTACAATGATACCACAGACCTATGTATCTTTGACAGATGAGAATGCAATTAAGTGTATCAATAGAATTCTTGATCTTCTCGACGAAGAGGATGATGTACAGGCTGTATATCATAACTGGGACGAGTAATCAGAACATAAAAAGCAAGGAAGCCTGAAGTAGAGAGAAACTCTTTATTTCAGGCTTTTGTGGTTTAAACTTAAAAGTTTCGAAAAATATTCGATTGTTAAGTTGATTTTAGTCTGGTATAATATAGGGCAGATTAAATGTTGCAACAAATTGCCTGGATAAAATGGAGGCGTATGGATATGCTTACCAAAAAAGATATAATGGATGAAATCCTGAATATAAGATATAAATTACCGGAAAAGGAAAGAGAGTTGTGCTTTGAATTATTATCCCAAAGTGAGGATGATTATTCAAAAGCTTTTGCACGGACTTATCTGGCAGATGCATTACATTCTTTGGGATTATTAGAGAGTGCCATAAGGGAGTGCCAAATGGCACTTGAAATTACGGAAAAAAATCAATATGAGAAGCTTTCACTGACATTGTATAATCTGGTTGGTATTATATACACCCACATAGAGGATGAACAGGGGGCACTTGATTACTATTTCAAAGGAATCAATCTGGCTAAAAAAATACAGGATTATATGATGTGTGGTGCGCTGTTGGCAAATATAGCATTTGTGTACAGGAAATTTAGCGCATATGATAAAGCATCAGTTACCTTGGAAAAGGCATATAATATGACTAAAAAAGCTGTTCAAAATGATGCGCATGTAGCGTTTAGCGATAAATTCTATTATAAACAGACTGCAGGAATTGCCTTGGAGAAAAAAGAACCGGATGTGGCGTTTCCATTATTGCAAAAGGTAGATGCCCATGGTGAATATACCGAAGATACGGAAATGATGACAATGTATGCGGTATACTATGCCCAAAAGAATGAAAAAGACAAATCCCTATCCTATTTGAATATTGTAATGGGCAACATGGAGAAGGAAAGTAATGAATTTGAAAGATTGTCTTATTATTTTGATGTCATAGATGTGTATATGGAATTACAGGAATATGAGAAAGCGCAGGAAGTGGTACAAAAAGCCAAGAGTATACTGCGTGGAATGAATATTTCCGCAAAGTGGGTCAAGCTGGCAAGCTATGAAGTAGAGATCAATAAGGCTCTTGGCGATGAGAAGAACCTTCAGAAAGCTTATCAGTTGTTTTATGAGAAAGACACACAGTTTGATGAAACCAGGAAACAGGCAGCAATTAAAAGATTAAAGAAAAGAATTGAATTGCAGAATGAGATAGATAAACGTGCAGATATGGAAGCTGCACAGGCTATTCTGATCACCAAAAGCGAATGCGATGAATTGACCGGGATTTTTAACAGAAGAGGAATCAGAAAACATTTGGCGAGAAACTATCATTATGCACAGCAACAGGAGAAAATATTTGCGGTGATGATAGTTGATGTAGACTACTTTAAGGAATTTAATGATACGTATGGACATTTAGCAGGGGATGACTGCCTGAAACAGATAGCAGAAGTATTAACAGAATCACTGAATGGCAAAGGAATTGTGGGAAGATACGGAGGAGACGAATTCCTTGTTGCCGTTGCCGGAAGAAAAACAGAAGAACTTACAGACATTATTACGAATATCAGACAGAAAATAGATGATCTGATGCTGGAAAACATGAATTCTAAAGTGTCAAAATTTCTTACCGTTACCATAGGCGCTGTTAATGCAGTTCCTGATAAGCATACTGATATTTCAGAATATATGCATGCCGCAGACACTGCCCTTTATGAGATTAAGAAAAATTCTAAAAATGGATTTTACATAAAGGATTCGCTTTATAAGGAAAAAGAATAAAATGGATAAATTTTTTGAAGAAAAAAGTGAAGAAGTAATTAAATACAGATTTGAAAATCCACAAAGAGCCTATGAGATATGTTGTGAGATCGAGAAACATGGAACAGAACAGGATAACGGGTATGAAATTGCCTATGCGCAGCTCTATATGGGGGATACTCTTTTTTCTATGGGCAAGTTAAATGAGGCGATCGATCATATGTTGTCGGGGGAAAAAATTCAAAAAAAATATGGATATGATGATCTTTTGATAAAAAATTATAATATTACGGCAATTATCTATATGACTCAAGGCGATGATTTTCTTGCATTAGATTATTTATATTATGCAATAGAACTTGCAAAGAAGCTTAAGAATTATATAATGCTTGGAATGCTGTACAATAATATAGGAGTTATGCTGCATAATCGTGGAGATGCAGTAAGTGCGGCAGAATACTTTGAAAAAGGTATTGAGATCAGTAAAAAAGAGGGTTCTAAGGATAAGGATGCCGTATATGATGAAAGGCAATTTTATATCAATATCTGTGGAAAATATATAGAAGAAGAGAATTATCTGAAAGCAAAAGAATGTCTTGATAAGGCAACAGCCGGGTATCAGATTAAATATTCTAGTGTGTCAGAAGCCAGCGTTATATCTGCATATGCTTTGATATATTATAAGTTGGGAGAAGAAGAAAAAGCATATGAAATTTGTATCAAAGTACTTCATATGGAACAGGCTGCCTTTGATGAAGTGGAAGCTTTTGAAGATTTTCTGGATATAGTTTTAATTTTTATTAAAACAGAGCACTATGATGATGCCAGACAACTTTTGCTAAAATTAGATGAAGTAAGTGAAAAAACAAAAATACTAAAATATCAGCTGAAAATATGCTGTGCATGGATAGAATACTATGAAGCAACGAGAAACAAAGAGTTGCTTAATGAATATTATAAAAAATATTTTGAAATTAAGCAGAAATTGAACAGGGAACTGGATGAGGCGATCATAACAGCAATAGATAACAGGCGCAAACTTGAAGATGAACGGGAATTCAATGAGCAGTTAAATGAAAATAACAGAGAACTGGTCAGGGAGAGCGAGATTGATGAGCTGACAGGAATCAATAACAGATATGGATTGCGCAGATACTTTGAAAAACTGTTCAAAAAAGCAGTTGTACATAATGACAGGATATGCATGGCAATTTTTGATATTGATTATTTTAAAGTATATAATGACAAGTATGGTCATCTTCAGGGCGATGAATGTTTAAAAAAGATAGCTTATATTATAAAAACAACTGCAAATAATGATTATTTTGCTGCAAGATATGGTGGCGATGAGTTTCTCATCATGGGAAGGGGTAAAACGGATGAAGAAATAAAACAATTTGCAGATGATCTGTTTCAAAAAATCAAAAAAGAAAATATCAGTTTTGATGCTCATCCGGATTCAGACAGAGTGACTATTTCATTGGGGGCTGTTAATTTCCCGGTTGAGAAAGAAAGTGATATTTCTGACTTTATTCATAGTGCAGATAATGTACTCTATAAAGTCAAAGAGCAGGGGAAAAACAATTATATGATTACGTCGATGGAATAGATTTTAAAACATATATAAATAAAAACGGGAAAAATCCGGGAAAATATAACTTTTTGTTGACAGCCATATATAGTAGTGATATCATAGCAAATGTCGCTGATAACTACAGCGAAACAACATAAGAAAATTTAAGATCCTGCAATGATCTTAAAAATTATGTAAAATAGTGCTTGACAAAAAATGACAGACATGGTAATCT
>CAYRAW010000117.1:0-8895 GCA_964422225.1 uncultured Roseburia sp. | reverse complement strand
GCCTGTGCTCAAAAATATCAATCTTGATATCAGATCAGGTGAAACTATTGGTATTATCGGTGGTACGGGTAGTGCCAAGTCCAGTCTGGTCAATTTAATCAGTCGTCTGTATGACGTAACGGCTGGTGAATTGCTGGTAGGTGGACGAAATGTAAAGGAATATGACATGGAATCCCTTAGAAATCAGGTATCTGTCGTATTGCAGAAAAATGTGCTTTTCAGCGGCTCTATCTTGGATAATCTGCGCTGGGGTGATAAAAATGCAACAGAAGCAGAGTGTATCAGGGCATGTGAGCTGGCTTGTGCGGATGAATTTATTCAGAAGATGCCGGACAAATATAATACACACATTGAGCAGGGCGGTTCCAACGTGTCAGGTGGTCAGAAACAGAGACTTTGTATTGCCAGAGCTTTGTTAAAGAAACCTAAGATACTGATTCTGGATGATAGTACAAGTGCGGTAGATACTGCTACAGATGCCAAGATCAGAAAGGCTTTTGCAGAAGAAATCCCCGATACTACGAAGCTGATCATTGCCCAGAGAATCAGTAGTGTACAGCATGCTGACAGGATCGTTGTCATGGATAATGGAGAGATTTCTGACTTTGGTACACATGATGAACTGCTTGCAAGAAGTGAGATTTACAGAGATGTATATGAATCACAGACGGGCGGCAGCGGAGATTTTGATGAGGATGGAGGTGACAGATAATGGCAGAGAATGCAAAACCAATGAATGGACCGGGCGGAAGAAGAGGACCAAGGGGACCCAAGCCTAAGGTAGAGAATCCGGGTAAACTTTTTAAACGTCTGATGGGATATATTTTCAAGAGTTATACACCACATGTCATTATAGTTGTCATTTGTATTTTTATAGGTGTATTTGCAAGTATTCAGGGAACACTGTTCATGCAGACCCTGATCGATTCCTATATCATGCCTCTGATCGGACAGGAGAATCCAGATTTTTCAGGATTATGGAATGCCATCGTACGAGTAGGTTGTTTCTATGCGTTAGGTGCGCTGGCAGGTTATGTATATAACCGAATCATGGTCAATGTCAGCCAGGGTACACTGCGAAATATCCGAAATGATATGTTTGGCAAGATGGAATCATTGCCTATCAAGTATTTTGATACCCATGCACACGGCGATATCATGTCATGCTATACCAATGATATCGATACACTGAGACAGATGATCAGCCAGAGTATGCCACAGTTGCTCAACAGTGCGATCACGATTGTGAGTGTATTCTTCAGTATGCTGTTCTTAAGCTGGCCTTTGACGATCGTTACCATGATCATGGTATCTTTGATGCTGTATGTAACGAAAAAGGCTGCAGGAGCCTCCGGTAAATACTTTATCAAACAGCAACAGGCATTAGGCTCCGTGAATGGTTACATCGAAGAAATGATGGAAGGACAGAAGGTTGTCAAGGTATTCTGCCATGAAGAGGAAAATATCAATAAATTCAATGAGATCAATGATGAATTATTTGATTGTGCATACAATGCAAACAAATATGCGAATTTTCTGGGACCTATCAATGCACAGCTTGGAAATCTCAGTTATGTAGTATGTGCGATTGTCGGAGGTATTCTGGCACTGAACCACATTGCCGGACTGACGCTTGGGGGACTGGCAAGTTTCCTGACTTTTAACAAGAGCTTCAACATGCCAATTAACCAGATCAGCCAGCAGTTCAACAGCATTGTTATGGCTCTGGCAGGCGCAGAACGTATCTTCAAGATGATCGATGAACAGCCGGAGGCTGACGAAGGCTATGTAACATTAGTCAATGCAGAAGAAGTAAACGGTGAGATCAAAGAAACATCTAAAAGAACAGGCATGTGGGCATGGAAGCATTATCATAAGGACACAGATACTACCAGCTATCGTAAATTGGAAGGTAAAGTGGAATTTAATGATGTGGACTTTGGCTACAGCGATGAGAAGATCGTACTTCACAATATCGAGATGTTCGCAGAACCCGGACAGAAAATTGCTTTCGTAGGATCTACAGGTGCAGGTAAAACAACAATTACGAATCTGATCAACCGGTTCTATGATATTCAGGATGGCAAGATCCGATATGACGGAATCAATGTAAATAAGATCAAGAAGGCAGATCTGAGACGCTCCCTTGGTATTGTATTGCAGGATACGCATTTATTTACAGCTACGGTCCGTGAGAATATCAGATATGGCAAGCTGGATGCAACAGATGAAGAAGTCATTGCAGCAGCAAAGCTTGCAAATGCACATGAGTTCATAGAGAGACTTCCACAGGGATATGATACCCTTCTGACAGGTGATGGTGCAAACCTCAGTCAGGGACAGAGACAGCTTCTTGCCATTGCAAGAGCAGCCATTGCAGATCCTCCTGCATTGATTCTGGATGAAGCGACCAGTTCTATTGATACCAGAACAGAGAAGATCGTACAGGATGGTATGGATAAGCTGATGCATGGCAGAACGACATTTGTTATTGCACACAGATTGTCCACAGTTAAGAACAGTGATTGTATTATGGTTCTGGAACAGGGCAGAATCATTGAACGTGGTACACACGATCAGTTAATTGAGAAACAGGGCAGATATTATCAGCTTTATACCGGTAATGCCATTACATCAGAAGCATAAATTATCTGGAAAAGGCAGCAAAGTTTTTTGCTGTCTTTTATTTTAATTAAACAAAAAGTATGAAAAACATAAATTTACAGACAATTACTTGATATCACTTCATTTAGCTGATAAAATATATATAGTATAGTATGCTTTATGTGAGCGGGGTGATAGAATGGCTTTTTCAAAAGGAAAAAGAATTGAGGATGAAACGAGTCAGAGAATTATTGATCTGGCTGTTAATATTGGCTGTAAAGAGGGACCGGATGCACTGACAGTAACGAGAATCTGTCGAGAATTGAACTGTGACAGAAGAGTGATTTATAACAGATTTCGAGATGTAGATGAAATTAACCTGATCGTTGCAGGACGTTGTAATTCGGAATTGCTCAAAAATGCACGAGCAGCATTGAAACCGGATGCCTCTTATTATGAAAATCTTTTAACTCTGATTCAGGCAGAATTTACCTACATTTATGAGAAAAATGCTTTTTTTCAATATTATACGGCATTGTATCAGGTAGAGGAGGATGGGATTCACAATGAAATTCTCCAAAGTTTTGAGGAATATATAGAAAAGGGAAAAGAATCAGGAGAATTTAATATACAGACCGGAAGCAGAGAAGCGGCAGAAAGTATTTGGATTATTCTTACAGGTATCAGTAGAATGTTAGCATCAAATGTAAATTATAAATATCAGGATGGATATAAGACATTAATGTGTGGAATACATGCAATATGTCACGAAATCAGTGCATCATAGTATGCAAAAAGGCAGATATTTATGTTGCAGAAATCATAGATATAGTTATATTTGTACAATAATATTTGGCATATTTGTTAAAAAATGGCAGAACATGTTTTTATTATACGATAATTATGTTAATATAAAGACATCGATTTGAAATCGGTAAGTTTATATTTTTAGGGGTAAGTCGCTTGTGTATATAAGCGAAGATTTAATATATGAGGAAATGGATTACACACAATAAAATAACGGTCATACGTCTGGATGGAGTCAGATGTAAATGCTTTCTTATTCAGGATGCAGATAATTACTGGATGGTAGATACTTCTGCTTTGATGGATAAGAAAAGGATTGTTATGCAGATGCAAGAGTGTGGTGTTAATTCTTTGCGTGGAATTATACTGACACATTCCCATATCAATCATGTGGAAGCTGCAGCCTGGTTTGCAGCAGAGTATCAGTGTCCGGTCTATATTCACGATAGCGAATTGCATTTTATTCAGACAGGAGATTGCCTGATTCCCAAGGCGGCTCGTAAATCAATGGAGCCAATAGAGCGAATGGTCAGTTATATTCCTTTCCTGAATAAATATCCGGCGTGCAGGGAAGCACAGGCACTGCCTTTGGGAAGTGAATTATTTGAAGATGATCGGATCAAAATTCTCGAAACACCGGGACATTCAGAAGGCAGTATCAGTATTATTGTAGATGATGAGATAGCAATTGTTGGTGATGTAATGCGTCGCCGGGCAGTTTTTTCTGTATTTCTGGCATGGGCAAATCAGCCTGGGCTGGTAGAAGTGTCATGGAAGAAATTATTGCAGGAACAATGCAGATTATTCATTCCATCACATGGCAGAGAGATACCGAGAGAACTGCTTGAAAAGGAATTGAAGCAAATATAAAAAACATATTGCAAATTTGGAAGAAATCCGCTATGATGACTTTAGTACACAACTGGCGGAAACAGATTGTCTGTGTAGGAGTACCTACAGGGAGTGTATTATATTGATGAATAGCCGACCGCCTGGGCAACATATATTTGTATGTCCAGACGGTCTTTTTATGTCTTGGGACAGGATACACAACAAGTCCGGGTGGCGCTGCACAATGGACTTGTGTAAATGCAGGCAGCGCAGAAATGAGGTAAAAATGGAAAAACTTTCACTGGCACAGGAACTTCAGAGTAATGCTTATCCCGGAAGAGGAATCGTAATCGGTAAGACACCTGATGGAACAAAGGCAGCAATTGCATATTTCATTATGGGCAGAAGTGAGAACAGCAGAAACCGTGTATTCGTAACAGAAGGAGAAGGAATCAGAACACAGGCATTTGACCCATCCAAGTTAAGTGATCCAAGCCTGATCATCTATGCACCTGTCCGTGTCCTTGGAAACAAGACAATCGTAACCAACGGCGATCAGACAGATACGATCTATGAATTAATGGATAAACAGCAGACATTTGAACAGTCTCTGCGTACCAGAGAGTTTGAACCGGATGCCCCTAATTATACACCAAGAATTTCAGGAATCCTTCATATTGAGGATGGTTCCTATAATTATGCAATGTCTATCTTAAAGAGTAACAATGGCAATCCGGATGCATGTAACCGTTATACTTTTGCATACAGCAATCCAGTAGCGGGCGAAGGTCATTTTATTCATACCTATAAGTGCGATGGCAATCCTCTGCCAAGTTTTGAAGGCGAACCAAAGTTAGTAGATATTCCAAATGATATGAACGAGTTCGCTGATACGGTATGGAACAGCCTGAATGCAGAGAATAAGGTATCTCTGTTCATCCGTTATATCGACATTGCAACAGGAAAATATGAAACCAGGATCATCAACAAGAATAACTAAGGAGCACACATATGAAAGAATTAGAATTAAAATACGGTTGTAACCCAAATCAGAAGCCTTCCCGCATCTATATGAAAGAGGGCGAACTTCCTATTGAAGTATTGAATGGTAAGCCGGGATATATTAATTTCCTGGATGCTTTTAATGGCTGGCAGCTTGTAAAAGAATTGAAAAAGGCAACAGGACTGCCGGCAGCTACTTCTTTTAAACATGTTTCTCCTGCCGGAGCAGCAGTAGGTCTGCCTTTGACAGAGGTAGAACGTAAGATCTACTGGGTAGATGATATGGGAGATTTATCACCACTGGCAAGTGCTTATGCAAGAGCAAGAGGTGCTGACAGAATGTCTTCTTTCGGTGATTTCATTTCTTTATCAGATGTATGCGATGTAGATACAGCCAGACTGATCAAGAGAGAAGTATCTGACGGTATCATTGCACCCGGATATGAACCGGAAGCACTGGAAATCCTTAAGGCAAAGAAAAAAGGAAACTATGCTGTCATCAAGATCGATCCAGAATATGTTCCTAACCCGATCGAGACAAAGGATGTATACGGAGTTACCTTTGAACAGGGCAGAAATGAACTGGTGATCAATGATGAACTTTTTGCAAATGTTGTAACGCAGAATAAGGAAATTCCGGAATCTGCTAAAATTGACTTGGCAATCGCAATGATCACTTTGAAATATACACAGTCCAATTCCGTATGCTATGTAAAGGGTGGACAGGCAATCGGTATCGGTGCTGGTCAGCAGTCACGTATCCATTGCACCAGACTGGCAGGAAATAAGGCAGATAACTGGTTCTTACGTCAGAATCCCAAGGTATTGAGCCTTCCTTTCAAGGAAAAGATCGGACGTGCGGACAGAGACAATACAATTGATGTATACATGAGTGATGATTATATGGATGTACTGGCAGATGGCGTATGGGAGAATTTCTTCACAGAGAAGCCGGAAGTACTGACCAGAGAAGAGAAGAGAGCATGGTTGGATAAACTGACAGATGTGTCACTTGGCTCTGATGCCTTCTTTCCATTTGGTGATAACGTAGAGAGAGCGCACAGAAGCGGCGTGAAATATATTGCACAGCCAGGCGGTTCTATCCGTGATGATAATGTCATCGAGACATGTAATAAATACAATATGGCAATGTGCTTTACAGGAATCAGATTATTCCATCATTAATAAGAATTGTAGAAAAGGACGGGGTTCCGTCCTTTTTATTTGCACATGATCGTTTGTAGGGAATGTCAATTGACAGCAAGCTGTAAGCATGGAATAATATAACTTACTGATATAAGTAAAGGATATATTTAAGCATGACATTAAATAAGAAAGCATCTATTAGGACACAACGACTTACACTACAGGTAATATCGCAAGAAGACACGGAACAACTGGTTCGATTACTGACCAATCATGAGATTACGAAAACTTTCATGGTGCCTGATTTTAAAACACCAGAACAGGTAACAGCATTGGCAGAAACGCTTATTTCTTTTAGTCAGATAGAAGATGTCGGACATTTAGCATATGGCATTTATGCTGACGATCAGTTGATTGGATTCATAAATGATTGTGGTATGGAGGACGATACGATTGAAATCGGATATGTCATTCATCCGGATTATCAGGGAAAAGGCTATGCTACCGAGGCAGTTCATGCGATGATAGCAGAACTGTTAAAAATGGGATTTCGTAAAGTTAAAGCAGGCTATTTTGAAGAGAATGTGGCAAGCTGCAGAGTAATGGAAAAATGTGGCATGAAGCAATTGAGTTACACTGATGAAATTGAGTATCGTGGTATCGTTCATAAGTGCTTTTATTATGAAGCAGGATAATTTATGACGGATTAAAAGGCATAGAGAGGACACGTAACAGATGAATGATGGCATAAAAGAAAAAATGACTGTTTGTATCAAAAAAGGCGGTCAAAGAGATCAGGCGGAGGCATTTGCAGGCAAATATTCTCTCATGATCGAGGAAGAACCGGGAGAAGAGTTGACACTTCTTTTTGATGCAAAAGGAATCTCACTAACCGGATATGGGCTTACCTATCAGGGAGATTTTGAGGGTATGGTTCATAGGATCAGTAATGGACGATTACAACATGAAATGCTGGTTCGTGCTGCCAAGAGTACTGAGGAGAAAAAGACTGCAATTGATGCGACAGCAGGGATGGGAGAGGATTCGCTCCTGCTTGCAGCATGTGGATATGAAGTCACAATGTATGAGCAGAATCCGGTCATTGCAATTTTATTAAAAGACACGATCAGAAGGGCAAAGAAAAATCCACAGCTAAAAGATATTGTGGGCAGGATGCATCTGGTTGTCGGGAACAGCATTGAATTATTATCGGAACAAATGACAGATTTGAACCTGATCTATTTGGACCCTATGTTTCCGGAAAGCCGTAAGTCCGGGCTTACTAATAAGAAGCTCCAATTGATCAGAAAGATGGAGCCGCCCTGTTTTGAGGAAGAGAAATTATTTGAAGCAGCGATAAAAGCAGCACCGGCAAAGGTCATAGTAAAACGCCCCTTAAAGAGTGATTATCTGGCTGGAAAAAGCCCTAATTACTCTTTAAATGGCAAAGCAATAAGATATGATTGTTACTGTTAGAAATTAAGTCATGACATGAATTTGTTATGACTTTTTCTATATTGATGGGGTGTGGTGTTATAGACCGCCTGAAAACTGCGGAAGAAAGTTCTTGGACTTGTGAACCCTGCATCAAAGGCAATATCCGTTACGGAACGGTCAGTGGTAGCCAGTAACTTCTCAGCAAAATCAAGCCTTCTTGCTGTCACATAAGAAGGAAAAGATGTATGAAGCTTATTTGAGAAAATCTGTGATAAATAGAATTTGCTTATTCCCAGATTTTTTGCTGTGCTTTCCAGAGAAATATCTTCCTGAAAATGCTGATCCAGATAAATCAGGATATCTTCACAGATATTCCGACTGGGGCTTCCACCGCGTTTCTCAAGATTCAGACACGAGAAAATATCTGTCAACATAATGGCCAGATAGCTCTTTGTATACAGTAGATTTGGAGAAATGTCTTTTTGTTCATCAACAATCTTGGTGGTATCGGAGATAACAGGATGGTTTGGCAGATCATCAATGTTTGGCATATCTGCGGTGGCTGGCATGTTTTTGGATAAGGTTATAAGCCAGCTTAAAGCATTCCGGCCATGCTCTGTCAGATCAATCAGATTCAGTATGGGATTTACAGGGATATACTCTGTGAAAGCAGGACGGAAATCCTGCAGAAAATCTACATCAAATACCAATAGAAGCACCTGACTGGATTCAGGCGTATTCAGAGAATGAATTTTATCAGGAAAAGTGACAGATATGTCATCTTTATGCAGAGAGTAGGTCTGCTGTTCGATACTGATCTCCAATTCGCCGGACAATACATACATGATTTCGACCTGCCTGTGCAGGTGAGCAGGATAAGTATTATCATTGGACAGGAAACTACTGAAGGACTCTACTCTGGACTGATAAAAGAAATTCATGACATAACAACCCCTTTTTAGCGTATTTCTATTATTTATCATATCATGGCAATATATTAATTGACAACCAGAGAAATCAATGATATTATAACTAACACTGTTAGTTAATGACGTTTTATCTGTTGTG
>CAYRAW010000116.1:0-8973 GCA_964422225.1 uncultured Roseburia sp. | reverse complement strand
CTGATTGCAGGAAGTATTCCTGGCATGATCATGTACCTGGGCATCAGAGAAAGATATATGGCAAATGCGATCGATTCACGAACCAGTGAAGTACAGACACAGGTCAAGATCATAGCAGACCATCTGCTGACCTATAATTATCTGTTGGACAGCAGTAATGAAGTAGTGAATGCAGAACTTGCGCAATTATCGAATCTGTATGATGGCAGAGTATTCATCATTGACGAAAATTTTAAGATCATCAAAGATACATATGGAATCAGTGAGGGCAAATTGCTGATCAGCGAAGATATTATCCGGTGCTTTAAAGGAGAGGGAATTTCTTCTCATATGGCAGGAAATAACTATATAGAAATAGCAGTGCCTATTGAGGAAAAGGTTTCCAATCAGTCAAAGAGCACAGGCAGTACACTTACGGGTATTACGAACGCAAGCGAAATAACGGGCGTTATGTTAACGAGTGTTTCTACAGATTCAATCATTACAAGCTATGAGTATTTACAGAGCAGAGCATATATTATAGAAATACTGGTCGTTGTCATGATGTTTGGTATTGCGGTCTTCCTGAGCAGATATTTGCTGAAACCGTTTGAGAAGATCACAGAGTCAATAAATGAGGTAAAGAACGGATTTACGGATGAAGAGATCCATGTCACGGAATATATAGAAACAGAGCATATCGGTGATGCATTTAATCAGATGCTAGGCAGGATGAAGGTGCTGGATGACTCAAGACAGGAGTTTGTATCCAATGTGTCCCACGAACTCAAGACTCCATTGGCATCCATGAAGGTGCTTGCAGATTCACTGCTGGCTCAGGAAGATGTTCCTGCAGAATTGTACCGTGAGTTCATGACGGATATTGCTGATGAGATTGATCGTGAGAATAAAATTATTACGGACCTTCTGGCGTTGGTGAAGATGACGAGAACATCTGCAGATATGAATGTGGAACCTATGGATATCAATGCGTTGTTAGAGCTTATCTTAAAGAGACTTGGACCGATTGCTGCAAGGGCAAATGTTAAGCTGGTATTTGAGAGCAGACGTAAGGTCAGTGCGGAAGTAGATGAGGTCAAATTGACACTGGCACTTTCTAATCTTGTGGAAAATGCGATCAAATACAACGTGGATGGTGGATGGGTAAAAGTAATCCTGGATGCAGACCATCAGTATTTTTCGGTAGAAATATCGGATTCCGGTATCGGTATCCCACAAGAGTCCATAGAGCATATCTATGAGCGCTTCTATCGTGTGGATAAATCTCATTCACGGGAAATAGGAGGAACCGGTCTGGGACTTGCGATTACCAGAAATGCTATCGTTATGCACAGAGGTTCTATTAATGTAAAGAGCGAAGAAGGTGTAGGAACAACCTTTACGGTAAGGATTCCATTATCTTATATTGCACCGGTGTAAAGCTTGGAAAGGCATAGAGCTTATGAAAAAAAGCCAAAATATAATATTACTGTTACTTATGACAGTATTGATGATATGTCTGGCAGGATGCGGCAAACAGCAAAATCAGGGAACTTCAGTAGAAATATCGTATCTGAATAAAAGTGAGACCAAAATTGTAACAGAGGAACATTATCTGGAGGGGTCTACCACAAAAGAAATGATCGTGGAAGTATTGACTCTGCTGTGTTCTGTACCTGAAAACAAGGAATTGAAAGCAACATTGTCAGGAGGTATCAATATCATTAATTATTCTCTGGATGGAGAGCAGGTTACAGTTTCTCTGGGAGAGAAATATAAGGAACTGTCCAGAACAACTGAGGTATTGACCAGAGCGGCGCTAGTGCGCAGTCTTACGGAGATTCCCGGAGTTACGTATGTTATGATCACTGTTGGTGGGGAACCGCTCGCAGATCTGGCAGGAAATGCGCTTGGAATCATGACTGCAGATATGTTTGTCGATAATGAAGGCGAGCAGATGAATTCTTACGAGAAAGTTACAATACGACTTTATTTTGCAAATGAATCAGGAGATGGTCTGATCCCGATCAATCGTGAACTGGTCCATAATATTGATGTATCTAACATTTCCATGGAGAAGCTGATCGTAGAACAGTTGATAGCAGGACCGGCAAATGATGAGTCATATCCGACGATCAATCCACAAACGAAACTGTTAGGAGTTACTGTCAAGGATGGCATTTGTTATGTAAATCTGGACAATTCATTTTTGACACCTGTAAATAATGTGACCAGTGATGTAACAATATATTCCATTGCAAATTCACTGGTAGAATTAAGTAATGTAAATAAAGTGCAGATATCAATAGATGGTAAGAAGGATATTAAATTTCGCGATAAATATAGTCTGACTACAATTTTTGAAAGAAATCTGCAGCTTGTACAATAGAGGAAAAGAAAAATAAATGAGAAGACCACTATGCTATTTGTGTATGGCATTTGTGGCTGCTGTTTTTATCATGCTTAAAATACGACCGATGCAGGAACATGCGCTGCAGGAAGGAACAGAAGGCAGTGAGGTGACCTGGCAGGGTAAAGTAACAGCAAAAGAATATAAGAATGAAAGCCTGATTCTGTATCTTTATAAAGAGAATGGAGAGGGCTTTCTGTGTTATATGGAAGATAACAGGGAGCCAAGGCTTGGAAGTACCATCAGGGTAACAGGAAAGGTACAGAATTTCAAACAGGCCTCTAATCCTGGAGGATTTGACCGGGGAGAGTATTATCGTTTGCAGAAGATATACTGTCAGATGCGTCATGGAAGAATATTGGCGGAAAGTCAGGAGTATGATATCTGGAGGGAGAAACTGTATCAGTTACGCAGACATATGGAGAGAATCCTGGAGTCATATATGGATGAAAAGGATGCATCCATTATGAAAGCAATGTTACTTGGAAACAAAACGGAACTGGACAGGGACAGTAAACAGTTGTACCAAAAGAGCGGGATTGCTCATGTACTGGCTATTTCCGGACTCCATATATCCATTCTGGGGATGGGCTTCTATGAATTACTGCGAAGAATCAGATGTCCAAGGGCAGCGGCAGCATGTACTGCTATTCTTTTCATGCTATCCTATGGACAAATGGTTGGGATGAGCAGTTCAGCATACAGGGCTATTTTTATGTTTGCCATGAAGATGGGAGCTGAATTATTACATCGGACTTATGATATGTTGACGGCACTTGCGCTTGCCGCTGTAGGGATTTTGCTTGAACAGCCGCTATATTTGTATCAGGCAGGTTTTTTGTTGTCTTTTGGGGCAATTATCGGCATTGGATGTATGCTGGAAGTGATAAAAACAGATATGACACAAGTGTCATTTAATAACAGAACGGATACGACCATACAATATTGGGGAAAGAAGGTAAGGAGTAAACTACAGGAGGGGATTAGCGTTAACTTAAGTATATTTACAGTGCATTTTCCGATCATGCTTGCATTTTATTATGAGTTTCCCATATATTCTTTTATCCTGAATCTGTTGATCATTCCGGCGATGGGACTTGTAATGGTATCGGGATTAGCCTGCGTGATCTGCGGAGGAATGGTAACAGGTGCAGGACAGGGGATTGCACAGTTAGCGGCAGGAGGCTGCCATGTTTTGTTGTTCCTGTTTGAAAGGCTGTGTGAATATTCTTTGATTTTGCCGGAAGCTTCGTGGATAACAGGCAGACCGGAGAATTGGAGGATCATAGTCTTTTATGTGATGATGTTGTTACTTTGGTTTCTACATCGCACAAAGAATATGAAGGCAGGAAGAATCTGTATGCCTATGTGGCTCAAAATGACATGGATTCTGGCATCGGTTATCATGTTGACGGGAAAGACATATGGCAATCTGGAGGTTGTCATGTTGGATGTAGGGCAGGGGGATGGTATCTGGATAGAGACAGATAATGGTTCCCATTACCTGATCGATGCGGGTTCAACTTCACAGAATGGATTGGGAGAATATACACTGATTCCTTTTTCGAAATATATGGGAACAGATGTGATCGATGCGGTATTTTTAACACATTTGGATGAGGATCATATATCGGGTATCAGAGAATTGCTGGAGGATAGTCAGGGAATCCGGATACGTCAGCTTGTGGTTGCGCAGGCAGTTGTCAGAGACGAAGTATATGAACAATTGATGGAACTGTGTCACAACAGGCAGATTCCTGTTAAGTATGTACAGACGGGAGATCGGATACAGGCAGGTACGGTACAAATGGAAGTACTGCATCCGAGCGCTTCCTATGATGCAGGAGATAAGAATGCAGCATCTTTGGTCATGAAACTGGAATATGGAGATTTTCATGCACTTTTTACAGGTGATGTAGGACTGGATGGAGAACAGAGGGTAAGGGAGCAGTTAGGAAAAGATTGGAAATGTCATTTGTACAAGGCAGCCCATCATGGCTCTAAATACTCTAATTCACAGCAATTGCTGGAACAGTTAAAACCGCAGGTGGCAGTCATATCCTGTGGAGAAAATAACAGTTACGGACATCCTCATACGGAAGTTCTGGAACGGTTGGAAAAGACAGGAAGCAAAGTATTTCGAACAGATCAGAGCGGGGCTGTTATGATAAAAATATCAAAGGACAGGGTAAGGATGCAAAGCTATGCAGAGAAATAAAGCGGCTTGCCTCACGTTGACACACGGTCGCATTTGTGGGAAAATAGTGTGAAAAGAAGTGCCTGAAGGTTTGCAGGTTACGGAAAGGTATAATAGATAAATATGAAGAGGGTAATACAGGATATTAAAGAAGGAACATTTAGTCATGTATATCTGTTATATGGAGAAGAAGCATATCTGCGTAAACAGTATCGGGATAAGTTAAAAGATGCATTAGTCTCACCGGAGGATACAATGAATTGCAGTATATATTCCGGTAAGGATATTAATGTGAATGAAGTGATAGATATGGCTGGAACAATGCCTTTTTTTGCAGAACGCAGGGTCATTGTCATTGAGAACAGCGGCTGGATGAAGTCTGGAAATGAGAGAATGGCGGATTTTGTAAAAAATGTTCCGGAAACGACTTATATGATCTTTGTAGAAGAAGAGGTTGACAAACGCAACAAACTGTTCAAAGCAGTAACTTCCAATGGATATGCGGCAGTATGTGACATCCAGGATGAGGCTACATTGAAGAAATGGATCATGGGGCTTCTGAAGAAGGAAAACAAGCTGATCACAGCAGATGCCCTGAATCTTCTGCTTGACAGAACAGGTACTGATATGGAGAATATCAGGCATGAAGTAGAGAAACTGATCTGTTATAAATATGAGGAAGAAGGAATTACTGTACAGGATGTGGAAGAGCTGTGTACTGTCAGAGTCCAGAATAAAATATTTGATATGGTGGAGGCAGTAGCTGATAAGAAGCAGAAACAGGCATTAGACTTGTATTATGATCTGTTGGCGCTAAAAGAAGCACCACTTAAAATACTGTCATTGATCGCCAGACAGTTCAATATCCTGCTTCAGGTACGAGAAATGAAAGCAAAAGGCTATGATGATAATACCATAGCCCAGAAAACAGGATTGAATGCTTATTTCCTGAAAAAGAAATATATACCACAGGCAATGAGATTCCGTCAGGAACAGTTAGCATCAGCATTAAATGATTGCGTGCAGGCAGATGAAGATGTGAAAACAGGCAGAATGAGTGATCTTATGAGCGTAGAGCTTATTATAGTTGGATTAAGTATGTAGAGGAGTGATAAGAGATGATACCAAAGGACTCGGTTATGTTATTAAGTTTTGTTAATTTGAAATTGCGTGATTTTTACAGCAGTCTGGATGCATTATGTGATGATCTGGATGTGGATAAAAAGGATATTGTCGATAAATTAAGTGCAATTGATTATCATTATGATGAACAGAGAAATCAGTTCATATAACAGGCATTAAAAAGGAAGCTATGAACATCATTCGCAAGGTGATGTTCATAGCTTCTTTGTATATAAGTGACTAATTCTGATTTAGAAAATCATATTGTGACATGAAAAGATTATAGTATTCTCCCTGCTTTGCAAGCAGTTCCTCATGAGTTCCGCGCTCCAGAATATTACCCTTATCCACATACATGATGCAGTTCGCATTTTTGATCGTGGATAATCTGTGGGCAATGATAAAGGAAGTACGACCTTCCAATAGTCTATTCAGCCCCTTTTGTAGAAGAATTTCCGTTTCGGTATCAATACTGGAAGTGGCTTCATCCAGTATCAGAATAGCAGGATTCTCCAATAAGGCTCTGGCGAAACTGATCAATTGCCGCTGCCCTGCGGAGAGACGGCTTCCTCGTTCATTTACCTGTGTCTGGTAGCCGTGTTCCATTTCCATAATGAAATCATGAGCGCACACCGTCTTGGCTGCGGCAATGACTTCCTCATCGGTTGCATTCAGATTACCATAACGTATGTTATCCATGATCGTACCGGAGAAGATGAAGCTGTCCTGCATCATAATACCCATCTGTTTGCGTAAAGAAGCTAATGTGACTTTGGAAATATCTGTGCCGTCTATTGTAATCGTACCGGAATCTACATTATAGAAACGGCTGATCAGATTCACAATAGTGGATTTACCGGCACCGGTGGGACCTACGATAGCATAAGTATCACCGGGTTTGGCAGTAAAGTTTACTTTATTAAGGACCTGTACGCCATCTTCATAACTGAAACATACATCATGGAAGGTAACTTCTCCTTTGATAGGCGGCATTGGAACAGCATCTGGTGCATCTTTGACTTGCACGGGCTCATCAATTGTTTCAAAGATACGTTCCAGATAGGCAATTGCAGTCAACAGGGAGTTATAAAATGATGCCAGTGTATTGATCGGTTCCCAGAATCTTGAAATATAGGAAGAGAAAGCAATCAGCACACCAACGGTTACGCCGTATAATTCTCCTGAAATCCAGCCAATGCCGATTACATAGATAAATGCTGTTGTAATTGTAGAGATAGCATCAATACATGGCCACATCAGGAAATTATATTTTACAGCAGTCATCCAGGCATCACGATAATTACCGCTGAGACGGTTGAAAATAGAAGTATTTTCATTTTCACGGACAAAGGACTGAGTAACACGGATACCATTGATGCTTTCAGCAATATAGGCAGTCAGATTGGACTGTTTATTACTTTGGATCTGCCATGCACTGCGCTGCCTTTTCTTTACAGCGATAATAACGGCTGCCAGAATTGGCAGACCACACAGACAGATCAGTGTAAGTCTCACATGGATCGTAAGCATGAAAATCAGGATGAAGATCAAGTTGCACATATCGGTAATGGTGTTAATGATACCATTTGAGAGCAGGTCACTTAGACTGTTTACATAATTTACGACACGTACCTGTATTTTGCCATGTGGCCTTTCGTCATAATAAGAGAAAGGAAGTTCCTGCAAATGACAGAAAATATCGCTTCTTAATCGGTGTACGATCTCCTGGCCGATCCGGCTTGTAATGCGGATCTTGTAGCGGATACAGATGCAGGAGTAAAGGACGATCACGACAGTCACTGCTGTAATACGTATGATAGCCTGAACATCCCCGGCTGGTATGTAGTCATCCATGATCTTCATAATAAATGTTGGAAAAAGCATGGTCAGTGCAGAGGAAGAAAGCATGAGAAACAAGGCCAGTGCCAACTGTCCTTTATAAGGACGCACATAAGTAAAAAGGCGTTTTAACTGGTTAATGTCAAATTTATCTTCCATGACTTCATCAATATCATATTTATTTCTAGCCATGATAACCTCCATTTCCGGGTGTAGAGGATTGCTGCCCGATATATTGTTCATATTCACCATACTGGTGACGGAAAACAGTAGCATAATAGCCATTTTGAGCGAGAAGTTGATCGTGTGTACCCTGTTCCACGATACGTCCCTCGTTCAGAACCAGAATGATATCAGAATCCTTGATAGAAGATATTCTGTATGCTACTACAAAAATCGTACATTTATGATCGATAGAACTTAATTGCTTCTGGATATAGCTTTCTGTTTCCATGTCTACGGCAGAAGTGGTATCGTCCAGTATCAGAATGGAAGGATCTTTCAAAAGAGCCCTTGCCAGAGAAATACGCTGTTTCTGACCACCGGAAAGTCCTACGCCACGTTCGCCGACTATCGTATCATAGCCATCCGGCATAGCCTGGATAAAGGAGTCTGCATCAGCCATAACAGCCGCCTTTTTAACTTCTTCAAAAGGACAGTCAGGACGGCTGTAGGCGATATTACCTTCTATAGTGTCTGAGAAAAGGAATACATCCTGCATTGCCATGCCAATATTGGCACGCAGATTATACAGATCGAGATCCTTGACATTAATACCATCCACAAGAACTTCACCGTCAGTTACATCATAGAAACGGCATAGCAGGTTCATGATCGTTGATTTGCCTGAACCGGTAGAACCCAGGATACCGACAGTCTGTCCGCTTTGAATATGGAAGCTGACATTATGAATGATATCTTCATCATCGGCACTGTAAGATACGTTGCGGAATTCCACTTCGCCGGTAAGCTGTTTCTTTTCAATACCGCTTACCGGTCGTTTAACATTGGGCTCCTCGCTGTAGGTAGCATATATTTTCTCAACAGAAGTAGTAAAACGCTGAATATCGTTGATTCGCCAGCCAATCTGACGCAGAGGATTCATGAGCATCCACAGATATCCGTTGATCGTAACGTAATTACCTAAGGTCATGGTTCCCTGTATTACCATGATACTGCCGACCAGCATTAAAATAATAGTAAGCATGTTGGAAAGAAATTCAAATAATGGTACATATTTTGTCCAGATTTCAGAGGCGGCAAGTTCTGCATCACGGTAGGCATCGTTTTCCTTATTAAATTTGGAGATTTCATAGTCCTCCTTGGAAAATGCCTTTACCACACGATTACCGCTGACATTCTCCTGTACGAAAGTGTTCAGAGAGGAGAACTGTTCACGGATATGCTGGAATCTGGGACGACCCTC
>CAYRAW010000115.1:0-9010 GCA_964422225.1 uncultured Roseburia sp. | reverse complement strand
ATGAAAATTACACAGTGCAGAGTAAATCATATGGAGAATCCAATAGGATATCAGTACAGACATCTGACTTTTTCATGGGTCGCAGATGGTGTCGGCAGGTTGGAGAGCAGGATCGTCATAACCAGTGGAGGACAGGAGATAGAGGACACTGGCTGGGCAGAGCTTGACATGGCAGCTACCACATTGGACGTGGAGTTGCAGCCCAGAACCAATTATGAATGGACAGTATCGATTCGCAATGAGAAGGGCGAAACAGCCACAAGCAGCGGTAATTATTTTGAAACCGGCAAAATGCAGGAGCCATGGACAGGGCAGTGGATCACAACGACAGGAGTAAATGACAGACATCCCATATTCTATCATAAGCTTCCAACAGTAACAGACAAAGAAGTTACAAAAGCCAGACTCTATATCTGTGGATTAGGGCTCTACGAGGCTTATCTGGATGGGGAAAAGATAGGGGATGCATGGCTGACACCGGGTTTCAATGCCTATCATCTCTGGGTACAGACACAGACCTATGATGTGACAGAAAGGATGCAGTTACATCCATCGGAACTTTCCGTTCTGGTAGGTGATGGATGGTATAAGAGCAGGATTCCTTTTGAAGGCTCGACCAAAGGATTCTATGGAGATGATTATCGCGTACTGGCAGAACTGCATATTGAATATGCAGATGGCAGTAAGGATGTCATTGCAACGGACGAAACATGGAAGGTAAGAAGAAGTAATATCACATTCTCGGGAATCTATGATGGGGAATGGCAGGATGATACGTTGCCACAGGGTGATTCGGAATCGGGAGTACTGGCAGGAGAATTACAGGGACAATTAACAGATCAACTCAGTATCCCTGTCAGAACACATGAAGAGTTCCGCCCTGTTCTTGTGCCTAATGAGGCGGGAGAGACAATTCTGGATGTCGGACAGAATCTGGCAGGTATCTTCACTCTGCATGTACAGTTGCCACAAGGCAGTCAGGTGCGCATACAGGCAGGGGAAGTGTTACAGGACGGGCAGTTCTATCGGGATAATCTCAGAACTGCCAGGGCAGAATTTCGCTATACTTCCGATGGACAGGAGCATATAGTGCGTCCACACTTTACCTTTTACGGCTTCCGCTATCTGAAGGTAGAGGGAATCGAGAATTTCAAGCCGGAGGATATTACAGTCTATGCCCTTTATTCAGATATGCCGATGGAAAGTCAACTGAAGACGGGGCATGCTAAACTGAATCAGTTCCTGTCTAATGTAAGCTGGGGAATGAAGAGTAATTTCGTGGATCTGCCAACAGACTGTCCACAGCGTGATGAGCGTATGGGATGGACAGGGGATTCACAGGTATTCTCAGAAACAGCCTGTTTTCTGGCGCAACCCTATGCCTTTTACCGCAAATATCTCTATGACATGGAGCAGGAACAGAAGAACGCAGACGGATGTGCGCCGGATTTTGTACCCGCAGTTACCTGTGCTGGAAAAGGCACCACAGCCTGGGGTGATGCCACAACGATCATGCCCTGGAATATGTACCTATACACCGGAGATATCACGATTTTGCAGGAACATTTCGAGAGTATGTGCAGTTGGGTGGATTATATGACCAAGGTGGATGGCACAGATCACGGCTGGAGAAAGCAGTTTCACTATGGTGACTGGCTGGCGCTGGACTGCCCCTATGAGGGAGCCTCTCAGGTCAGAGGTGGAACAGATGAGGGATTCATAGCAGACACCTACTACCGCAAGAGTGCCCTGATCACTGCGCGTACAGCCAGATTACTGGGAAAAGAAGAGATCGCCGTCAAATATGAAACATTGGCTGATAAAATTTTAACAGACATTACGGCAGAATATTATTCACCAAATGGCAGATGTTGTATCAATACCCAGACTGCAGCGCTGCTTACTCTGCACGAAGGATTGAATCGACAGGACAGAGCACTGGAACAGCTTCTTACCTTATTGGAAAATGCAGAGGACAAGCTAAAGACAGGATTCGTTGGAACACCTCTGCTGTGTCAGGAACTGGCAGACCATGGGCAGGAGAAGCTGGCAGATAAGCTACTGTTAAATGAAGAATATCCAGGCTGGCTGCACGAAGTTGATCTGGGTGCGACTACTGTATGGGAACGCTGGAATTCTCTGGATGAGAACGGTCATATCTCCAGTACGGGAATGAACAGCCTGAATCACTATGCTTATGGCGCAGTAACAGCTTATATATGGAAGAGTCTAGTGGGTCTGAATCCTTTGGAGGAGGCACCTGGCTTCCGCAAAGTCAGAATTACACCTCATGTCAACTATCAGATCGGCAGCCTGCAGGCAGTATATCCTTCCCCTGTGGGAGAGTATCGTATTGCATGGGAGACACCTGACCTGAATCATGTGCATTTTTGTATAAGTGTTCCTTCACAGGGCGAGGCATATGTGGTATTGCCAAAGGACAAACAGAAACGTACTTATACACTGCGAGGCGAAACGCTGGATATTACCTATGAAACAGATGGAGCAATCGGTGTGCGCAGAAGTATCACAGATAATCTGCAGGTGCTTATTCGTAATCCACAGTGCAGGATTATTTTGCAGGAAGAAGTTCCTGACCTTGACTGGATGCTTGGTTTCGTCAGAGAATACCCATTACAGGAGACATTACAGAATCGTGGATACTCAATGGAGACGATTGAGAGGATAGAGAAAAAGATAGCACAAGTAGTAGAATAAAAATACAGGTACAAAATTCAAAAGAATTAAGCGGTTTCAAAACAACTGTGTTGACAGGATATCAACATATATGCGAGAACCTTGCAGTATTGTAACAGCAGGTGCGCTGCTCTTTTCGGGACAGACAGTTTCCTAAAGCAGAAATTTCTGAAAAAGCAGAAATTTCACATAAACCCCTTGCATTGTTGCTGATGGGGTGTTACAATACATTTATGATTTATAGTGCTTGATGATAAAGAGTGGGCTTGCGAGTCCACTCTTTCTTTTGGGAAACTGTGCAGGAAGATCCTGAATGATTCCCAAAGCATTCAACAATAGGAAAAGGACAGGTGAAGTAATGGCAAAGAAGGATGCCTATGAAGCGCGTGCAGAAGAACTGCTGACGCCGATCGCAGCAGCAAATGGCTGTGAAGTGTATGATGTAGAATATGTTAAAGAAGGAAGCGACTGGTATCTGAGAGCTTATATCGATAAGCCGGAAGGAGTCAATATCATTGACTGCGAGAATGTCAGCAGGGCTTTTTCAGATAAGCTCGATGAAGCTGATTTTATACCGGATGCTTATATTTTGGAGGTAAGCAGTCCGGGACTTGGCAGAGCATTGAAGAAAGACCGCCATCTGGAGAAAAGTCTTGGTGAGGAAGTTGAGATCAGAACCTATAAACCTATTGACAAGCAGAAAGAGTTTACCGGTATCCTGAAAAGCTATGACAAGGACACCGTTACTATACAGACAGAAGAAAAAGATTTAGTCTTTGCAAAATCTGACATAGCAATTATCAGATTAACGCTGGATTTTTAGCTTTAGGAGGGTAAAGGAAAAATGAACAAAGAATTATTAGAAGCACTGAACATTCTGGAGAAGGAGAAAGAGATCAGCAAAGAAACTCTTTTTGAGGCAATTGAGAACTCCCTTCTGACGGCCTGCAAGAACCATTTTGGTAAGGCAGATAATATTACAGTACAGATTGACAGAGAAACCTGTGATTTTCTGGTATATGCAACCAAAGAGATCGTAGCTACACCGGAAGATGTAGAGGATGATGTACTGCAGATCTGCCTGGATGATGCACTTAAACTTAATAAGAAAGCAGAAGTAGGATTAAAGATCAATGTAAAGATCCAATCCAAGGAATTTGGACGTATTGCAACACAGAATGCAAAGAATGTTATCCTCCAGAAGATTAGAGAGGAAGAAAGAAGTGTAATTTACAATCAGTTCTATGAGAAGGAAAAGGATGTCATGACCGGTATCGTACAGCGTTATTCCGGCAAGAACATCAGCATTGATCTGGGAAAGGCAGATGCACTTCTGACAGAAGCTGAACAGGTAAAGGGTGAAGTATTCCGCCCGACAGAGCGTATAAAAGTATACATTCTGGAAGTTAAGAACACACCGAAGGGACCAAGGATCACAGTCAGCAGAACACATCCGGAATTAGTTAAGCGACTGTTTGAGTCTGAGGTAACCGAGATCAAGGACGGAACGGTAGAAATCATGAGCATTGCCAGAGAAGCAGGAAGCAGAACGAAGATGGCAGTCAGAACCAACAATCCTAACGTAGATGCAGTTGGCGCATGTGTAGGTATGAACGGTGCCAGAGTCAATGCTATCGTAGAAGAACTTCGTGGTGAGAAGATCGATATTGTGAACTGGGATGAGAATCCTGGTAATTTCATTCAGAATGCCCTTTCCCCTGCTAAGATCGTGGCAGTATTTGCGGATCCTGATGAGAAGACAGCTAAGGTAGTCGTTCCTGATTATCAGCTTTCTCTTGCAATTGGTAAGGAAGGTCAGAATGCCAGACTGGCAGCCAGACTGACAGGTTACAAGATTGATATCAAGTCTGAAACACAGGCTAAGGATGCAGAAGGCTTCCGTTATGAAGACTATATGTATGACGAAGACGGCGACGTATACTACGAAGAAGATGAATACGAAGACGGCGAGGAAACAGCAGCAGATGCCACAGAGGAAACGGCTGCTGAGAATGAGGAAGCAGTAAGCGAAACAGCAGATGAGGTTACAGAGGAAAGCAATGAGTAAGAAGATTCCTTTAAGACAGTGTGTAGGCTGTGGAGAAATGAAGAACAAGAAAGAAATGTTGAGAGTCTTAAAGACTGAGGATGAGGGCATTGTACTGGATACAACAGGCAAGAAAAATGGCAGAGGCGCATATGTATGCCGAAATGCAGAGTGTCTGCAAAAAGCCAAGAAGACCAGAGGATTAGACAGATCTTTCAAAATGACGATTCCCGAAGAGGTTTATGATAGCCTGACAAAGGAGATAGAGGCGCTTGAATCAAAGTAGAGTATATTCCATGCTTGGTCTTGCCATGAAGGCGGGCAAGGTGGTAAGTGGAGAATTTGCAGTCGACAAGAGTATCAAGGAAGGCAGTGCTTTTCTTGTGATCATCGCATCGGATGCATCGGATAACACTAGAAAAAAGTTTTCCAACTCGTGTGAGTTCTATGAAGTACCGGCGTATGTATATGGTATGAAAGAAGAACTTGGGCGTGCAATTGGTAGAGATATGAGATCATCTCTTGCCATTACGGATGAAGGCTTCGCAAAGTCATTAAGAAAACATCTGGAACCAGTTTGCAATGAGAATGGAGATAGAAATGGCAAAAATGAAAGTTTATGAATTGGCGCAGGAGATGGGCTTACAGAGTAAGGATATCCTGACAGCATTAAAAAATAAAGGGATAGAGGTAAAGAGCCATATGAGCGTATTAGAAGACGGACAGGTAGAAGATTTAAAGAACTCCTTAAAGGCACCTGCTAAGTCTGAGGAGACACCGAAGGCAGCAGAAGCTGACAAGAAAGAACAGCCAGCAGATGCAAAAGCACCAGCAAAGAAGAAAAAGAGTATTATTTTTGTAAGCAATCCGCATAATTCCAAGATGCCGGGCGCACAGATTCCAAGAAAGCCTGCTCATCAGGAGAAAAAGGCAGCAGCACCTGCACAGTCGGCAAAACCTGCGGAAGCAGTAAAACCGGCAGCACCAAAGGCTGAACCGGCAAAAACTGTGGAAAAAGCACCGAAGGCTGTAGAAGTAACAGAAACAGTAAAACCAGCAGCACCGAAGGCTGAAGCACCGAAAGCGGTAGAAACTCCGGTAAAAACAACAGAAACAGCAGCAGAGGCGCCAAAGGCAACAGAGACACCGGCTGCACAGCCAAAGGCAGCACCGACACCGGCAGTGGAAGCACCGAAGGCAGCAGAGACTCCTAAAGTGGAAGCTCCTAAAACAGTTGCAGCAGAAGCACAGAAACCTGCAGCTCAGACAACTGCACCAAGACAGCAGACAAATTCACAGGACAGAAGACCTGCCTATAATAATGGTTCCAGACAGTATGATAACCAGAGACGTGGTGATAATAACAATTATCAGAGACGTGATGGCGGACAGCAGCGTTCCTTCGATGGTAACAGACGTGACGGACAGCAGCGTTCCTTCGATGGTAACAGACGTGATGGACAGCAGCGTTCCTTCGATGGCAACAGAAGAGATGGCGGTCAGCGTAATAATGATGGCAATAGAAGACCTTTTGATCCCAATAAACAGAATGCCAGACCTGGACAGGGATTTGGCGGCAACAGAGGCGGTTTCAACAAGGATGACGACAGACGCGATAATAACAGAGGCGGCTTTGGCGCTAAGCAGGGAGGCAGATCCGGACAGAAGAATAATTTTGTTCCCGACAGCCCGATCAAGGATGCAGAGAAGCATAGAGACGAAGAGAAACGTCGTATCAGCCAGGAGAAGGATAAGAAGAACCGTAAGGATCTGATGTATGAAGAAGATGGCGATATGCAGAACATTAAGGGTAAGAATAAACCCGGTAAGTTCATTAAGCCTGAGAAGAAAACGGTTGAACAGGTTGAAGAACAGATCAAGGTAATTACTCTTCCTGAAACTCTGACGATCAAAGAACTGGCTGATAAGATGAAGTTACAGCCTTCTGCAATTGTTAAGAAGCTGTTCATGCAGGGACAGATTGTAACGGTAAATCAGGAAATTTCCTATGAGACTGCTGAAAATATCGCAATTGATTATGACATTATCTGTGAAAAAGAAGTCAAAGTAGATGTAATTGAAGAACTGCTCAAAGAGGATGAAGAAAATCCGGAAGATATGGTAAAGAGACCGCCTGTTATCTGCGTAATGGGACACGTTGACCATGGTAAGACTTCCCTTCTTGATGCAATCCGTAAGACAAACGTAACAGATAAGGAAGCAGGCGGTATCACACAGCATATCGGCGCTTATACTGTTAATGTGAATGGAGAGAAGATCACATTCCTGGATACCCCGGGACATGAAGCATTTACAGCAATGCGTATGCGTGGCGCTAACTCTACGGATATTGCGATCCTTGTAGTAGCGGCAGATGATGGTGTTATGCCACAGACCATAGAAGCTATTAACCATGCAAAAGCAGCAGGTATTGAAATTATTGTTGCCGTTAACAAGATTGATAAGCCTGGTGCAAATGTAGAACGTGTAAAACAGGAATTGACAGAGTATGGCCTGATCGCAGAAGACTGGGGCGGAAGCACAGTATTTGTACCTGTATCTGCCAAGAGTGGAGAAGGTATTGATAATCTTCTTGAAATGATTCTTTTGACAGCAGAAGTACTTGAATTAAAGGCTAATCCGAACAGACGTGCAAGAGGTCTTGTTATTGAGGCTGAGCTGGATAAGGGACGTGGACCTGTTGCTACGATCCTTATACAGAAGGGTACATTGCATGTAGGTGATTTCGTATCAGCCGGTGCAGCAAGCGGCAAGGTTCGTGCCATGATCGATGATAAGGGCAGAAGAGTAAAGGAAGCCGGACCTTCCACTCCTGTAGAAATCCTTGGACTTGGTGATGTTCCAAATGCAGGTGAGATATTCCTTGCACATGAGAATGATAAGGAAGCTAAATACTATGCTGAAACATTCGTAGCACAGAATAAAGAAAAGCTTCTTGAGGAAACTAAGACTAAGATGTCACTGGATGATCTGTTCTCACAGATTCAGGCTGGTAACTTGAAAGAACTCAACCTGATCATCAAAGCTGATGTTCAGGGTAGTGTGGAAGCAGTTAAACAGAGTCTTGTTAAGCTTTCCAATGAAGAAGTTGTTGTTAAGTGTATCCATGGCGGTGTAGGTGCGATCAATGAGTCTGATGTCATTCTGGCATCTGCATCTAATGCGATCATTATCGGTTTCAACGTTCGTCCGGATGCCCAGGCCAAGGCAACAGCAGAGCGTGAAGGCGTTGATGTAAGACTTTACAGAGTCATTTATCAGGCAATTGAAGATATCGAAGCGGCAATGAAGGGCATGTTAGATCCTGTATTTGAAGAAAAGATAATCGGTCATGCTGAAGTAAGACAGATATTCAAGGCATCTGCAGTAGGTAATATCGCAGGTTCTTACGTACTTGACGGTGTATTCCAGAGAGGTTGTAAGATCAGAATCACCAGAGAAGGTGAACAGATTTACGAAGGTGAACTTGCATCCCTTAAGAGATTTAAGGATGACGTTAAGGAAGTTAAGGCAGGATTCGAGTGTGGTCTTGTATTTGACGGATTTGACAGTATGCAGGAGCTTGATATCGTAGAAGCATATATTATGGTCGAGGTTCCAAGATAGGAATATATTGACTTTTGAATTTATTGGGCAGACTGTAAGGTCTGCCTGAACCTGGAGGACGAAGATGAGAAAGAACAGTGTTAAGAATACCCGTGTGAACGGGGAAGTGCTGCGTGTTCTTGCAGAAGTGATCAGGAGCGAGATCAAAGATCCAAGAATCAATCCCATGACTTCTGTAGTCGCAGTAGAGGTTGCACCGGATCTTAAGACTTGCAAGGCATGGATCAGTGTTCTGGGTAATGAAGAGTCCCAGAAGGATACACTTGCAGGACTCAAAAGCGCAGAGGGGTATATCAGAAATCAGCTTGCAAAGAAGATTAATTTAAGAAATACTCCGGAGATTCGCTTTATTATTGACCAGTCTATTGAATATGGCGTTAACATGTCCAAGATGATAGACGAAGTAAATCGTGCTGATGATGAAAAACACGTAGAAACAAAAGAAACGGAATAGACTGTATAATTAAATATGGGGAAGGAATCCTTCCCCGTATTTTTTAAGAGAGGAAGAGGATGTATATATGTTCCAACTGTTAAAGGAATGTGAAGGGGCAGAAAATATAGCAATATCCGGGCATATCAGACCGGACGGAGACTGTGTCGGTTCCTGTATGGCAACATATTTGTTTTTAAAGAAAG
>CAYRAW010000114.1:0-9044 GCA_964422225.1 uncultured Roseburia sp. | reverse complement strand
TGGTGATACTTATTTGTATACTTTAACCTAGTTATGCGGCATACTCATAAATAATATCATTCGATTTATGATAAGTCAATACTTTTATTTAATTTATTTGCTCCTTTAAAGCCTTTTTTGTTTTTTTACGTGTTATTTCGATTAAGCCAAGTGGTGTCATATCTACAATGGTAGTCAATATGCGATCCTGCCTGGCAAGTTTTCTTAATTCATTTAATAGCTGTTCATTTTTATCAGGGTCTTCCATATTAATGAAATCCACCATAATAATTCCGGATAAATTCCGAAGAGAAATCTGTCGGATGATTTCATGGGCAGCTTCTATATTGATATTGAAAATGTATTCCGCATTACTTTTGGAAGCATTATTTTTGCCGGAATTCACATCAATGACATACATGGCTTCCGTCTGTTCAATAACGAGGTAAGCTCCGGATTTCAGCCAGACTTTCGGAACCAGAAGCTCCTGCATTTTAGTATCAATACTGTACAATTTCTTCAATGAATAGGAAGAATCTGTATATAGTGTAAGCATTGATGCCATTTCGGAGGAATAAGAACCTAAGAAGGATGTCAACTGATCATACAGATATTGCTCATCTGTAATAATACTGTCATATTTATCAAAATATGCATCCCGTATATCTGTCAGATATGCATCAGGAGCTTTGTAAAGGAGACTGTAACATGTGCGGTGGATTCCTTCACTGATCAATGTCTTCATTTGTGATAACAGCATTTTATATTCTTTTTGCAGAATATTACAATAATCAGGATCAGATTCTATAAGCTGCTGCGCATTGGTCCGTACGATAAGTCCAAGATCAGTATTTTCAGGAATTGTCTGTTGCAGGGCATTCTTATAATTTTTACTTATTTTATTTGAAACACTCTTTTTATTATTAGCATTAGTCACAACACAATATTTACCGGAAAGAGACAGATTAGCAGTGAAAACGGCATCTTTTGTCCGAATGGCTTCTTTTTCCATCTGTACGATGATCTCATCTCCTGCCAGAATCCTCCCATCATAAGTCCGATTAAGCAATATCGGAGCATAGTGTGTGTTCAATGGCAGATAACCACGCATATTAGGCTGGTAATAAATGAAAGCAGCATTGATATTAGGCACGATATTAATGACTTTTGCCACATAAATATTACCTATATCGCCCTCTTTATGTTCTTTATAAAAAGATACAGACTGCATGCGGTTGTCCTGCATGAGAAATGAGAGAACTCCTTGCTTATATTTGGTTATGACGAGTCGATTATCAGACATTTAAAAATCCTTTCCTATATAACTTAAAGGTACCAGATCACGCGTATTTTCATCTTCGCTTATATTCATATAAGTTTCTTTACGGGTAATAAGGAGAGCAATTTCATCCAGTTTTGCATCGTTTTGCTGATATAAGGCATTGATCACAAGACTTGGTTTGATATTTCCGGAACTGCTGGCATCAACAGTCAGGTTGATCGATGTACCATCTTCTGCTATGCTGCATTCATAAATATAGGGTTTCATATCAAAGGTAGCCTCGCTGCGTTTGGTTTTCTTGGTAACCGTAATTTCAGGCTGAGCATAAAAGGCAGTAAGTGCCTTTACATAGTCAAAAGACGGTTCGTGGCCAGGGCGGAATCTGATGGAATAGGAAGCTGCTGCTACACTTGCCATTGCATTTCCGGCATTTTCAGGCAGAAGTTTAACTTCAAGCACACGGATTCCATCGACCATCTGTTGATTGAGGACGTTGAGCATATCCTGTGAAGTAGTAATAGAATTTACTTCAATATCCATATACTCGCCTTCGCTTTCGAGTCCAACACCCAGTGGCGCTGCAAAAGACATAATCTGGTGAGGACTGAATCCCCCTGTATAAGCAATATTGATATTGGCACGACGGATTGCTTTCTGAAAGAAACGCATGACATCCAAATGACCTATAAATTTGAGAGCGCCGTATTTGGCAAATTTGATTCTAAGCTTCATGTATTTCCTCCGTTCCTGTATGCGGTTCAAAACAGACGCCACAGCCAAATCTGGCAGCACCACATGCATTACATTGCTGACGACAGTTAGGTGTCACTGATTCTTTAAGCGCACGCTGCCACTCTCTCTTTAAGAAATCCTTGGTTACACCACAATCAATGAAGTCCCATGGGAATATTTCGTCCAGATTTCTTTCTCTGGTCGTATAGAATGTGGTGTCGATATCACATTCAGCGAAGGTTTCCATCCAGACATCATGTTTGTAATATTCACCCCAGGCATCAAAAATACAGCCTTTTTGATAGGCTTTCAAGATGACCTGGGCAATTTTTCTATCACCTCTGGCAAGGATACCCTCCATAACGGAGGCATCAGCCTCATGCCAGTTGTATTTGATACTCTTCTGGTTAAGCTGCTCGCTGATGGCAGTTCTGGTTGTGTAGGCTTTTTCAATAAACTGCTCCTTCGTACATTGGGCTGCCCACTGGAATGGAGTGAATGGCTTTGGAATAAAGAAAGAGGTGCTTGCTACAATCTGTACTTTGCCATTTCTTTTTTCCTTAGGAACTGTTTCATAGTATGCGGCGGCTATTTTATTGGAAAGTTCAGCAATTCCACGTATATCTTCATCTGTTTCTGTAGGAAGTCCCAGCATGAAATAAAGCTTTACACGATTCCATCCACCTTCAAATGCCTGAGTAGCACCTCTCAAAATCACTTCTTCAGTCAGACCTTTATTAATGACGTTTCGAAGACGTTGGCTTCCTGCTTCCGGGGCAAAAGTCAGACTGCTTTTTTTAATATCCTGTACTTTCTGCATGACATCCAGTGAAAAGGCATCGATACGCAGAGAAGGAAGCGAAATATTGACTTTTTTCTCTTTGCAATGCTCGATCAGGAAATTTACAAGTTCTTCCAGTTTAGAGTAATCACTTGAACTGAGTGAACTGAGTGTAATTTCTTCATAACCTGTATTATCTAACATTTTCAGTGCGTATTCTTTGAGCATATTAACATCACGTTCCCTGACAGGACGATATAGCTGACCAGCCTGACAGAAACGACACCCTCTGATACAGCCACGCTGAATTTCGAGGACAACTCTATCCTGTGTACATTTGATGAAAGGAACAACTTGTTTCTCAGGGTAGTAGGTGTTCGTAACATCTGTTACAAGTTCTTTTGTAATTGTGGTGGGTATGTCCTCTACGGTCGGTACAAAAGAAGCTATTGTGCCATCCTCATGATAGGATACTTCATAAAGCTGTGGAACATAGAGTCCTGGAAGCTGTCCTGCTAAAATAAGGAATTCACGGCGGCTTTTACCTTCTGCCTTTGCCTGCTTATAGAGATCCAATAAAGCACGATACTGAGTCTCGCCTTCTCCGATATAGATAATATCAAAAAAGTCTGCGATAGGTTCCGGGTTATAAGAACATGGACCACCACCTATTACGATAGGATCATCCCAGGTACGATCTACGGCCATTAATGGAATTCCGGATAAATCCAGAATCTGAAGAATATTGGTATAGCACATTTCATATTGAATAGTGATACCAAGAAAATCAAAATCTTTGATCGGCTCTTGTGATTCCAAAGCAAATAAAGGGATATGGTGCTCTCTCATTACAGCATCCAGATCTGGCCATGGTGAATAAACCCGTTCACACCAGGTATCCTCGAAACGATTGAACATATCATAGAGGATCTGAATGCCTAGATGTGACATACCGATTTCATATACATCAGGAAAGCACATTGCAAAACGTATGGCAATGTCCTCTTTCTTTTTTATGATACTGTTTACTTCGTTGCCAATATATCGGGCAGGTTTTTCAATTTTTAATAAAATATCATCACTAAGGGCTAATTTTCTCATTTTTCTACCTTTTTCATAAATTCTTTAGGCTAACTAAAAGCCAGCCTGTGCAGCTATTAAGCTTATCACAGGCTGACTGTTTTGTCTATTTATTTTTAGTTCATTGTATCCGGCGGGAGCAAAGCAGCCGGATCGGTTATCATTTTACCATCAATGTCGAAGAGATATGGAACTCCACCGATATCGATGATTCCTGTCTGCATATTACCTGATGGATCAAAGTAATACACATAACCATTAATTGTTGTAAGACCTGTAACCATATGTCCATCTGTTTCGTAATATTTTGCTGTTACACCATCATTGAACCAGCCGGTGTAAAGAGAACCATCAGCCGAGAACAGATAGGAAAGACCATTCAGAGTAACTGCACCAGTTAACATATGTCCATTCTCATCAAAGTAATATGTTTTGCCTTCAATGGTATTCCAACCGGTTACTTTATGACCATCGACTGTTGACAGATAGTAACGGTAAACACCATCGGTATACCAGCCATATGTCATAGAACCATCAGCGCCAAACAGGAAAGTAACACCTGCAATATTTTGCCAGCCTGTCTGCATCAGTCCTTTTTCATTGAAATAATAATACTTATTATTTACGATATTAAGACCTGTCAGCATATGACCATCTGTTGAGAAGAAACGTCTGCCATCCGGTAAATCCAGAAATCCTGAATACATGGCACCGTTATCGGCAAAATAGTAAGTCAGTCCACTTAAATCCTGAAGACCTGTCAGCATACGTCCATTAGAATCAAAGAAATACATACCAGGACCGATAGGAGTAAAACCAACTGACATTACACCATCCGGCTGTAAATAATAGATTCCGTCATCTAAAGTGAGCCATCCGGTAACCATTTGTCCATATGGATTAAGATAATATTTAGCCAGTCCTAAATCCAACCAGCCACGTTGCATTTTGTAATTTATATAGTAATATAAAAATCCTTTTCGGGCTACCCAGCCGGTATTTACAATACTTGTAGAGTAGTCTTTTAAACAGTAGTCAAGGTCTACGTTACCATTGATACCATTCACACGGCCTGTTTCACTGTACTGCCATACAGCTGCGTCTGGAATATCACATGAGACTCCCCACTGTGCTACCCATTTATCATAGAAAATAGGTCCTAATTTTCTGGTATACCAATATTTGTTGGCATATACCATAGGATAGTATCCTTCTGCTTCAATAATTGCACAGAAAGTATTTGCCATCAATGACAAAGTATCAGCAGAAAGCCCTGCCTGACAGTCATCCTCTACGTCCCATACGATTGGAAAGGATACTGGCAGATTCTGTACCGCATTCAGTACAAATTCAGCTTCCATTGCAGCTTCCTGTACGGTGGTTGCATAAGAATATATATAGACGCCGGTTTTAATTCCTACAGCCTGAGCTGCCATCATGTTATAGTAAAAATATTCATCCAGCCCTTTCTTTAAGTTCCCGACTCTGATAAATGCAAAAGATACACCACTTTGAGCAACTGCTGCCCAATTGATCGTACCCTGCCATTTGGATACATCAATACCCTGCGACACTACTGTTGCCTGAGATGGAACAGATGGAGCTCCTATCAGCATAATAGTTGCCAGCAAAGCGCAGAGAAACCTTGTAATTCCCTTTTTACGTTTGTGTTTTTCATTCATGATCATACGTACTGCATTCCCCTTTTATTATTGGCGCTATCGATCGGCAAGTTCTGCCATGATTTCTTCCCACGTAACTCCTTTTTCAACCATAAGTACCATCATATGATACAGAAAATCACAAATCTCATATTTAATTTCATTGACATTTGGATTTTTTGCGGCAATAACGATTTCCGTTGCTTCTTCACCAAGTTTTTTCAGTATTTTATCAATTCCCTTATCAAACAGATAATTAGTATAGGAACCGTCCTTAGGATGGAGTTTTCTATCCTGGATAACAGCATATACATCTTCAAATACTTTTAAAGGATTGGTATCATTATACTCTTTCTGCAGGATCTGATTGAAAAAGCAGGAATAATTACCGGTATGGCATGCTGCTCCTACCTGAGAAACTTTAGCAAGTAAAGTGTCTTTGTCACAGTCAGCAGTCAGAGATTTCACGTACTGGTAATGACCACTGGTATCACCTTTTACCCACAATTCATTACGGCTTCGGCTCCAATAAGTCATTTTGCCGGTCGTGATCGTCTGATCATATGCGCCTTCATTCATATATGCTACCATGAGAACCTCATTGGTCTTATAATCCTGAACAACAACAGGAAGCATATTGTCAGAGTTAAGTTTAAAATCACTCCATTTCATAGAAGCTTCACATGCACTGACAAGGACTCCCTTTTTGGCAAGACGGAGTTTTTGTGAAAATACATCTTCTATTGTATCATTGATTAGATTGCCCGTCAAACCGCCAACATTGTCAGACAATAAAATTTTTTCTGATTCTTCAGTATTCTGCTCTATTGAACAAATTGTTGGAATGGAAATAATTTCACATCCCTTTTGTATATTGGAAGCGTTCATACATATTAATTCAGATACGTACTCTTCCAGAAGCTCTTTGTGTTCAGATAAACAGGATGTGTCCATATAGGATGCCATAATTTTAGATTTTCCAAACTTTTTGGAGACCTCTTCTGTGATTTCAATATTAGAGAGTTTGGAATAATTCAGTACGGCTTTTGCACAACCGGCGTACAGAAGTTTTTTAATATCTTCCATTCGCTTTACGTTACCGGCTCCAATTACCGGAACTTCACAGGCAAGTGCGATTTTCTTTATGATATCCAGGGCAGTTTCATGCTCATCATCAGTATTTGACTGGTCAAATACAATAACTCTGTCAGCGTTGTTATTACAATAATAGGCAGCCAGAGCCGCAGGATCATCACTAACGATGGTATGATCCTCAAGATTTCTCACGGCACTGCCCTGATATAAATAAATACTTGCACAAAAAAGTTTCTTATTCATTGATTACGTACCTCTCTTCTATAAACTGCCTTTGGTAGACAGCACATCTGAAATCCTGTCATCCATGGACACAGCAGAATCCAGTGCTTTGGCAAATGCTTTAAAAATAGCTTCGATCATATGATGACTGTTACAGCCACTTAACATCTTGATGTGAATATTCATGGCAGCACTGTAGGATACTGCATAGAAAAATTCCTTCACAAGAGAAGTGTCGAGGGCGCCTACCATTTCATTTGGAAAGCTGCATTCAAAATTCAGATAAGGTCTTCCACACAAATCTACGGCACATAATGCCAGCGCATCATCCATGGGGAGAATGAAATATCCGTAACGTTTTATCCCCTTCTTATCGCCTACAGCTTCTTTTATGGCTGATCCAAGCACGATTCCGGCATCTTCTACCGTATGATGTCCATCTACATCAAGATCTCCTTTGATCACAACATCAAGATCAAAGAAGCCATGTTTGGCAAAACCCACTAACATATGATCAAAGAAGCCGATTCCTGTGTCGATCGTTGATTTGCCACTTCCGTCAAGCTCCAGATTCATTTGAATATCAGTTTCTTTTGTAACTCTTGTTACGGCTGCATTTCTGCTCATAATCTCCTGCCTTTCCGCATTACCGCACATTGGGATTATATAATATGATCCGATGGAAAAATACCGGAAAATATTTCCAATCTGCTATTGCATTTAGTTATTGGTCAAATCTTACATGAATAGAATTAGCATGTGCTGTCAGACCTTCTTTTTGTGCAAAAAGTTCAATGTCTTCATGTACTTTTTCAAGAGCCTCCCGTGAGTAGGAAATAATACTTGATTTTTTCACATAATCATCAACATTTAATGGTGAGAAGAACTTGGCTGTACCATTTGTTGGCAGTACATGATTAGGACCGGCATAATAATCACCCAGAGGCTCGGAGGAATATTCACCAAGGAAAATTGCACCGGCATTACGTACTCTGGTCATGGTATCAAAAGGATTAGCAGTCAGGATTTCAAGATGTTCCGATGCAATCTCGTTGACAGCATCGATAGCGGTCTGCATATCAGGAGCTACTAATATATATCCGTAATTATCTAATGATTTCTGAATGATCTCTTTTCTGGAAAGTTTGGGAATGAAGTTGTCTATCTCTTCAGATACCTTCCGGGCAAGTTCAGGACTTGTAGTAATTAAAATAGCGGATGCCATTTCGTCATGCTCTGCCTGGGAGAGAAGGTCTGCCGCAACATATCTTGGAGTTGCTGTTTCATCTGCAAGAACCAGGATCTCGGAAGGTCCGGCAATGGAGTCAATGCTGACGTGACCATATACTGCACGTTTTGCCAGGGCAACAAAAATATTACCAGGGCCTACAATCTTATCAACTTTTGGAATCATCTCTGTTCCATATGCAAGTGCTGCGATAGCCTGTGCACCACCCACTTTAAAGATACGGTCTACACCTGCAATATCTGCAGCTACCAGTGTGGCTGCGTTGACTTTACCATCCGCACCGGCTGGTGTTGTCATAATGATATTTGGAACTCCTGCTACTTTGGCTGGAACGACATTCATTAATGTTGTGGAAGGGTAAGCAGCCTTACCACCGGGAACATATACACCGACACTGTGCATAGGAGTAATTTTCTGACCTAAGATAGTACCATCCTCTTTGGCATCAAACCAGCTGTTTCTCTTCTGCTTTTCATGGTAGGCACGGATGTTGGCAGCAGATGCTTTCATAACATCGATAAAATGAGCATCTAACTGTGTGTAGGCTTCCTCAATTTCTCCTTTTGTAACTTCAAAGTTTTCTTTTGACAGAGTGCATTTATCAAATTTTAATGAATATTCAAAAATAGCTTCTTCTTTACGCTTCTTTACCTGTTCTATGATATCGGCAACTATTTTTTCATATTCACCATAATCATTTGTACTTCTTTTCAGCAGGTTTTCCAACAGATTCTGTTTGGTTTCGGATGTTAATGTAACGATTCTCATGTTGTTCCTCCCTTTTTATAAAGCAGCCTTTAAGGCCTGTAATATTTGTTTGATTCTATCTGATTCCATTTTCATACTGACCTGATTTACGATCATTCTTGCAGAAAGTGGACAGATTTCTTCTAATACTTCAAGACCATTTTCACGAAGTGTAGATCCTGTCTCTACGATATCAACGATGACATCACTTAAACC
>CAYRAW010000113.1:0-9058 GCA_964422225.1 uncultured Roseburia sp. | reverse complement strand
TCAGCACCACCTGCTCCTCATATTTCTTTGCAAATACATCACGAATCAGGCTGCTCTTCCCGGAGCCTGCAACACCCGTAACTACAGTCAGTACCCCAAGCGGAATGTCTACATTTACATTCTTAAGATTATGCACAGATGCATTTCTGACGGGAAGAAATCCTGTTGGTTTTCTTACTTTTTCTTTTACAGATGCTTCTTTCTTCATTGCATCTCCCGTGAGCGTTCCTGATAAAAGCAGTTTCTCATAGCTGCCCTGAAATACGATCTGTCCTCCATTTTTCCCGGCAAACGGACCTACATCTATCACTTCATCTGCAATCTTTATAATATCCTTATCATGTTCTACAACCAGGACCGTATTCCCTTTATCACGAAGGCTTGTAAGCAGGCGGCTCATACGATGTACATCTCTCGGATGCATACCGGTACTTGGTTCATCAAAAATATAGGTCATACCGGTAAGTGAACTTCCCATATATCGAACCAGCTTCAGTCTCTGTGCCTCTCCTCCTGATAATGATGAAGTCTCACGGTTAAGGTTAAGATAAGGAAGTCCGATGTCGATCATTCTGAATAAAGTTGCCTGCATCGTTTCAACAATCGTACTGACCCGGGAATCTGTTATATTTTTCAGGAACTCATATAACTGGGTAAATTCCATATCACATAATTGTGAAATATCATAGCCGTTTATTTTACATTGAAGTGCTCTCTCATTCAGACGTTTACCACGACAACATGGACATTCTTCCTTTTTGATATAACTGTCCACTCTCTTTTGAATACTGTCTGATGCATCTGACCGGTCTTTATTCAATAATGTTCTGGTAAGGTAATTTTTGACGCCTTCCACTTTAGAGTCAAGCTGCTCTCCCCCTTGTTCTGTTGCTCCATATAGAATTATGTTTTTCTCCCTTCATCCTTATATTCTGGGTGTTCAGTGCAATAAATATCTCTGTCACCACATATAGTATAGTCGCATTTACAGCCATTTGAACAGGTCGTATGGCGGATCAGCCGTGCATGGATCATTTCCATCGCAGTATAATCCGGATTACACAGGGCAGGCATAACTTCTAACAAGTCATGCTTTTGTGCAAATTCAGCTATCGGACACTTTGTAAATTCATAATAAATCGGCTTATCCTTCTGATATGGAGCAACATTCATCTCATAATCACCCCATTTATCACACTGCTTTTTGGCTGATAAAAATACAGGTTCTGTCAAATTTAAGTTTCTCGTCTTCCATAATTTATCCCTCTTTTGTTAGTTATTGCTAACTCTATTTTACCACGAAAAAATTACTTATCATATTAAATATTCCATAAATTTCTGTGTCGCAGGCGTTAAGCGGTTGCGGTTCTTCATTGCCAGACAGATATCCCTGTAATATGGTATTTCCAGTGATCTGATCTCGATTTTATATGGTATCCTGCGCAGGATCATATCTGGTAAGATACCAATCCCCAAGCCCCTCTCTACCATTGACATGACTGCAAAATCTTCCCATGTAGTAAAGCATATCCGTGGATGCACATCATACATTTCCAGAAGTTCCGATACTTCTGTTTTGCCACCATGCTCTAGCAGTAAAAAAGGCTGGTTCTCCAGCTCCTTAATATCTACTTTTTCCTTTTGCGCAAGTGGATGGTTGATAGGCAGCACAACCTTGTATTCATCTTTCTTTAGCAAAACCGTGTCTAATTTTGTATGAAAAGGAAGTCCCAGAAATCCACAGTCTACACGCCCTTCCTCGATCCAGTGCTCTATCTCCGCATAATCGCCCAGAAGCATCTCATACTCTATTCCCGGGTAATCTTTCTGAAGCTCTGCAAATATATCAGGAAGCCAGTTGATCGCTACGCTGGCAAATGTACCAATTCTGACAATTCCATTCTGTACACCATTGAGCTGATTCACAAAACCTTCTAACTCCTGAAAATCATTGATGATCGTTCTTACCTTTGGAAGTATCTGCTCTCCCGATGAGGTAAGACAGATTCCATTTCTTCCACGTTCTAAAAGTGTAATGTTCCACTCCTTTTCCAGATCTGCGATCATTTTGCTGACAGAGGACTGTGCATAATTCAAGTCCTCTGCCGCTTTGGTAAAGCTTCCTTTTTCAACTGTTTTTACAAAAGCAAGGTATTTCAATAAATTATTATCCATAGTTTCATTCCAATTTTCGATATATTGAATCATTATTATTCGCTTTTTATATTGTAAATAATTATGTACAATAATTCAAGTCACAGAAAGGATTGAAAATAAATATGAATATGCTTCAAGGACCATTAACGAAAAAAATACTGTTATTTACGCTTCCCATTGCACTAAGCAGCATGCTTCAACAACTGTTCAATGCTGCTGACATTTCCGTTGTAGGCTATTTCGGCAGCGCAGATGCTCTGGCTGCGGTAGGAACAAATGGCGAGATCATCGCCCTGATCGTTACACTATCTTCGGGTTTAGCAATAGGGGTTAACGTATTGATCGCAAGTCGGATCGGTCAGAAGAAGTTAGGTGAAATGTCCCAGATCGTTCATACAGCTATAGCCCTCGCAGGAATTATTGGAATCTTTGGTTTACTAACAGGTCAATGCATAACAACTACATTACTCAAGCTCATACAAACACCAGATACTATCCTGTCTTCTGCTGAGACTTATCTTAGGATTTACCTTCTCGGATATCCTTTCCTGTTATTGTATGATTTTGGTGCAGCAATTCTCAGGGCTCATGGCAACAGCAGATATCCTTTTATCGCACTGGTCATTGCAGGGATTACCAACGTAGCACTTAATCTGTTCTTCGTTGTCGTATTCCATCTTGGGGTTGCAGGTGTTGCAATTGCAACAGATATCTCTACAGTTCTTTCAGCAGTACTGGTTCTCTATCGTCTGCCAAAAGAGATTCCCGATCTGCATTTATCCTGGAGGAAACTGCATATCCATTCTCAATATATGATGCAGATTTTAAAGACGGGGATTCCCTCTGCCATTCAGGGTGCAGTATTTTGTTTTGCCAATATATTTGTACAGGCTTCTGTAAACAGTTTCGGAGCCGTTTCCATTGCCGGCAGCACGATTGCCATGAATTTTGAGTACTTCGCCTATTATATAATTACTGCCTTTGGACAGACTGCCACAACCTTTACCAGCCAGAATTATGCTGCCAATCAAAGAAAAAGGTGCAAAAAAATACTCTGGTTATGCGTTTTTTTCTCAACCATATCCAGCTCCATAATTATTGCACCAATTGTAATATTCCGAAGTATTTTTTCGGGGCTGTTTTCTACAGAACCTTCTGTTATCGAAAGCGCCGGTATTCGTATCATGTGTATCCTGCTTTTTGAACCTGTATGTAGTCTGTATGAAATCCCTGCGGGTGTATTAAGAGGTACTGACCGTTCCCTGATGCCTGCGATCATTACAGTAATTGGGACATGTGCCTTCCGCATAATCTGGATCTGTACTGTATTCAGACAATATCACTCACTGCCAGTCCTGTATGCTGCATTTCCCATTTCGTGGCTTATAACTATCGTACTGATTGCTGCCAGTTTCATAGTTGTCAGACCTTTGCGGCAATTATAAAGGAAGACTTTGAACAATGCGATATTCTTCAAGATAACCAGTGATTGTTTTGCCTGTCATCTTTTTAAAAAGACGACAGCATACCTCTCTCGACAGATGAACCTGATCTGTAATTCATAACAATAGGATTTCTGGTAGATCTGAAAGACCATTTTACCGACTCTTGGAATGCTGATTTCCAGATCATTATGCCAGTGGATTGGAATATTTTTTCCTTCAAACGTCCATAAATCATCATGATTAACTGTCATGGGGAAACCGTCTGTTCCTTTCCAATCCAACCAGAGAAATCTATTACTACTCTGATAAATATCTGACAATTGTTGCAGCCTGTATCATTGAACTTATCATGCGAATCGCAGCAACCGTTGGACTCTCTGGAGCACTTGGTTACCTATCCGTATGTATTGCCAGCCCACTTGCCTGGTTTGGGGCATGTTCATTATTAATTCCATGCTACTATAAAATGATGAAAAAAACGGACCGGTCAAATATCCAATGACCGGTCATGATTTACAGTTTCTTATATATCATATTTTCGCGGGTAATAATTCCTTCTGATATCATATCTCGCCTTATTGTGCAGAAATCATCATTAAAATCTGCGATAATAATGTTAATTTCCCGCTCTGTATACTCCCGCCCTTTTTCAAAGGATTTCGCAATTTCCTCCAGGACGATCCTCTCTTTCTTTCTCTGGCTTGGAATACTCTTGAGCTTCCCATATTCAAAGAAGCTGTCGATTACTTTCTTCCGGTAGATTTCATCACGTTCCTTCTGAAGCGTCATTTCCTCTGATTCTTCTTTCAAAATGTCAAGAATCGTAACATTGAATACATCAGGATTAATTGAATACATAGTATAATACTGATCCCGTCTGGATCTTACCGCACCCACATCCTCCAGTTTCTTTAAGTGAAAAGACACTGTTGCCGGAGTGATTCCAATTCTCTGTGCCAGACGCTCCACATACATATCCTCTGTCATTAATGATTTCAATATCTGGATTCGCGATTTATCTGCCAGACATTTAAAAAGTGCGATTGCATTCTGTTCTGTCATATCTACTCCACCATTCCCATAAATTTTTCCTTTGCCTCTGAAGCTGCTGCAAGCTTTGCTTCCTCGATCAGTATTTTAAATGTGTCATTGTGCTCCCTGGCTTTCTGCAAAGATGCTTCCCACGCTGATGGAATCGCAGAAGCCTTATTTAAAAATGCCTCTTTGAAACCTTCCATATCTGTTGATGTGTTCTTTGCCGCATTCCATAAGGCCTTAAAAATATCATAGATATTTGCCTTGGCTTTTAACACATTACTTTCATCTTTCCTGTCATCCTTGACCAAATCAAGAACTTCTGACATTGTCTGCTGTTTTCTGGTATCCAGAAATTCAAAATATTCTTTTTCCAATTCGTTCATGTTTCTAATCCTTTCCTATGCTATCCAGCAATATTCACCATTGCTGATAAGATCAATATGTTCCTCTGCTTCATTCATATTACCATCACCCGCATCGATCAGCCAGTTTCTTCCCTCAAAAGAAAGTTCCAGACTGCATGCACCTTCTCTGGTTTTAATGATAATACTCCGATCGGACGCTCCATCATATCGATTACCACATCGGCATCTTCATATAATTTGAAATATCTGTCACTATAAGTCTCTTCTGTCATGTTTTCATTTACTAACTGGCTGATTCTGAGATTTTGTACAACCAATATCGGAGTTGCACCAACCGCCGCGATTTCTGCCTGCAAAAAACCAATATCCTCACTGAATGACTGATCCATCCAATACTGAATTAACACCAGATCACCCTTTTCAATTTTGGCTGCTTTTATTATACCACTATATACATTCCTTTTCATAGTCATCATTTTCCTTTTCTTCAATTATTTTGATGCGCATCTAATTAATATAGTTGCATTATATGCGTGAAATTATAATTTGTCAATATGTTTTTATATCCATCTAATTAGATTGTCAAAAAAAGAAGCGCCTTACTGCGCTTCTATCACATCATCCATCGCATCCAGTGATGTACCATATGCCATATTGAATGAAAGTTCATAATATACTTCATATGCAATTTTATACGCATAACATTCTTCCTTTGATGCAGCCGGAAGTAGGATCACATCACAACTGCGAATTGTATGTAACGCTATATTGCAAGCAGATTTTTGATTGCTTCCATATATACCAGAACTGCTTCTTCCATACCCGATACAAGTATATATTCATCAGCACTGTGTATACGATAGTCAATTCCAAGCTTCTCAGGACCGAATGCAATGATATTCTTGAGTGACTTGGCATAAGTTCCACCGCCGATCACCATAGGTTCGTTCTTTGTATCACCGGTTACATCCACATATGCCTTATACAGGGCTTCAACAAGCGGAGATTCTCTTGGGAAGAATAATGGATCACCGATTTCTTCTATTTCGATCCGTCCATTCTCATCTTCCAGTTTACCTTCACACATCCTGCGTACCTGATCTGCTTTTAAAGTAACAGGTACTCTGATATCGATCGTACAGGAAATAACACCGTCCTGTGTCTTTACAATTCCATTACAGAATGTCAGATCTCCATACTCATCTGCGAATTTTAAACCTACTCCCGAACCATCACAGACTGTACCAATATGTGAATTATAGAATTTGACAAAATCATCTTCAAATCCAGCCTTTTCAAGGCATTCAAATGTTACCCCGGCTGCATTGACTCCTAATGTCGGTGTGCTGGCATGTGCAGGTACACCCTTTGCGTAAATGCTGATCTGCCCATTGTCTTCTGTTACTTTGTATTCCTTGAGCTTAGTTTCCAAAAGAGCTGCCTCAAGCTTCTCCTTCAATCCTGTCGATGCCGGAATAATCGTAGTACAGGTATCACATACAGCATTGGATACGAAGCCGCCATTCATGGAAATGATCCTGGTATTCTTTGAATACGCCATCATAGACATATGACCCTTTTCACCATGAATGCAGGGGAAATTCGCATCTGGTGTAAAGCCGCAGGATAACTCTTCCTCTACTTCATTGTAATGTTCCATACACTTAGACCCTGTTTCCTCATTACATCCCATGATGAGACGGACTCTTTTGTTAAGTTTCACACCGGAATCACGAAGCAGCTTCATTGCGTAGAGAGCTTCCAATACAGGTCCTTTATCATCCGTCGTGCCACGACCATATACATAATCACCCTCGCGTGTAAGTTTAAAAGGATCATACGTCCAGTCTCCACCTACAGGCACGATATCCAGATGTCCTGCGATTCCAATAATATCCTTACCTTCACCCATTTCTGCATAGCCGCAGTAATTATCCAGATTCACTGTTTTAAAACCAAGCTCTCCGGCGATCTTGAGTCCTTCGTCAAGTGCCCTGGCAGGGCCTTCTCCAAAAGGCATTCCCTCCTTGGGTGTGCCAAGTTGTGAATCAATTGCAACCAATCGTCCAAGATTAGCGATCATCTCATCTGATAATGCATGAATTTCTTCTTTTATATTCATATGTCCTCCAAAATACATTTTTTATTTATATCGTAGTATAACATAAAATGGAGTTAAGGTGTTGATCAATTTCTTTCATCTTTCAGCAAAAATGCAGAATTGACAATAACAAATACAGAGCCTGCATTATGTACAAGTGCTCCGACTACAGGATTCAGTATGCCCGTCATGGCAAGCACGATTGCTACAAAATTAAGAAGCATGGAAAAGGACAGATTGAATTTTATCTTTGTCATCATCCTGTGTGACAGTGAGAACAGATGTGGAAGTTCTCTCACTTCATCATCCACCAGAGCTATGTCGGCAGCATCTACCGCGATATCACTTCCGACACCGCCCATGGCAATTCCCACAGCAGCGATTTTAAGCGCAGGCGCATCATTCACTCCATCTCCGATCATGCAGACAAGCTCCTGATTCTTCTGATAAGTATCAATAATTCCTAGCTTATCTTCCGGCAGACAGTTCGCATGCACATCCGAAATGCCGACCTCTCCCGCTATCTGATTGGCAGCTTCTTTATTATCTCCCGTGATCAGAACTGGCACAATTCCGATCTCTGCAAGTTTCTTGATCATTCCTGCACTTTCATCACGCAGAGAATCAGCCAATGCAAGAAGCCCACATAACGTTCCATCAACAGCAACATAAATAATACTTGTGCCCTTTTCTATCTGCTTCTTTGCAAGATCCCTTACCCGTTCGGTAATCTGTATTTTTTCCTTTATCATAAGCTTGTCATTTCCGGCACATACTGTCCTGCCTTTAATATCTGCCTTCACACCCTGTCCGGGAATCATGGTAAACTCGCCTGCATCTGCAATTTCCTCTCCAATATCGCTTTTGAAGCATCTTATGATAGCCTTTCCGAGAGGATGTTCCGATTTCTTCTCCACACCGGCAGCAAAAGCATAGATCTCTTCGTCAGAATAAGCATCTACAACAGACTGTGCAAGAACAACCTTAGGCACTCCGACTGTAAGTGTTCCTGTTTTATCAAAGGTCACTCTCTTCACCTTGGCAAGTCTCTCCAGAGCATCACCCTCCTTAACGAGGAAGCCATGCTTCGTAGCATTGCCTATAGCAGCCATGATCGCCGTGGGTGTAGCCAGTACCAGTGAGCATGGGCAAAATACTACCAGTATCGTAACGGCTCTTATTGGCTCTTTGGTTATGATCCAGGTAAGTATTGCGGCTGTAAGTGCTATGACAACAATCCACGTAGCCCATTTGTCAGCTAACCCTACGATCCTTGCTTTGCCGGCATCTGCTGACTGGACAAGCCGGATCATTCTCTGGATAGAAGAGTTTTCACCGACTTTTGTTGCTTTCATTTCAAATGCACCGAACTGATTCACCGTACCCGAGGAAACTTCATCTCCTGCGCTCTTATCAACAGGAAGGGATTCTCCGGTCATAACCGCCTGATTGATAGAAGTCTGTCCGGAAACAATGACTCCGTCAACAGGAATCGTCTCTCCAGGAAGGACACGTAACAGTGAACCTATCTTTACCTGCTCTGCAGGGATGATCGTCTCCCGTCCTGCATCTATGACTCTGGCAGTCTGCGGAGTCAGTTTGACCAGTTTCTCGATTCCGGCCTGCGCTCTGGCTACTGTCAGATCCTCCAACAGGGCACCTAGCTGCATAATAAATGCCACTTCTCCGGCGGCAAAATCCTCATGGATACAGATTGATGCGATCAGGGCAAGCGATACCAGTACATCTGCCTTGATATCAAACGCAGTGACAAGACCTATGATCGCCTCCAATATGATCGGCACTCCACACAATATGATAGCCACCCATGCAATATCAAATGGCATTTGGGGAATCACTTTAAATATACTAAGCAGCAACGCAATTCCGGAAATTATAAGCAATGTGACATCTTTTTTGATGCCTCCCCACTCCAACAATTCTTCTAATTT